>JAYEIY010000300.1:0-51830 GCA_034660375.1 Verrucomicrobiota bacterium | reverse complement strand
ATAATCCGGAAATATCATTATACATTTTGATGCAGAGAGATTTTCCTTCTTCTCATCTAAAATTACACCATCCGCATTAAAAATAGACAGAAAAATTAGATGAAAAAGAACTGCTACTATAATTATTAAAAAATTCTTTTGCATATTTTTAGTTCTAAGTTTTCAATTTTCAATTACAAAAAGTGCCCCTAGGAAACTATAAGCCGGATTTTGTATTCACGAATCAAAGATTCGAGAATGATAATCATTTGACTAAGCGATCCAACCCGGAACTAATAACGGCACGGACAGCGCCTTATTCCCTATTTGATCTTGCACCGGAAGGGGTTTACCCTGCCTCTTTGATTTCTCTCAGAGCGGTAAGCTCTTACCTTACCTTTTCACCCTTACCCCGCACCTACTTTAGTTTGACTTAGAGTCTTTTTTCCTGTCAAACCAAAGTAGGTGCGGGGTGGTATATTTTCTGTGGCACTTTCCTGACCATAAAATATAGTTTATGATATCCGGCTTTTCAACCGGGCTTCCTGTCCTGTGGTGTCCGGACTTTCCTCTCTATTAAGTGAGCGATTATCCATTTCCTAGTGGCAAGGTTAATATAAAGCATCGCGGGATTCTTGCAAGCCTGGTAGATTAAAACAATTTTATCGTTTTGAAATTAGGTTCAATCCAAAGATTCCTCCGAGTTGATAAAGTATACTTGGGGTCCAAATAATAATTTCGGGATGCCAAGCTCCTTGATGTTTCATATTTTCAGCGAGCATAACAAAAATATAAAAAAACATTCCAAGAACAAGGCTTATGACTAGACCTGCTGAAGTCTCTGTTCGCTGCGTTTTTATTCCAAAGGGAATTCCCATTAGCAGAAATGCGAATGGAGAAAGGGCTAGAACAAGTCTTTTGTGAATATTTACATATAGAGGTGTGGTATCTATATGCCTTTCTCTATAAAGCTGTATCATTGCAAAAAGACTTGCAATAGTCATATTTTTCACCTTTCTAGTTAACGGCTCTCTGCCAAACTTCTTTTTGTAGTTCAGAAGAAAAGTAAAATCACTTCCTGAAATTCGACGAATTTTTTCTTGTGGTTCAAGAGATACAATGGTAGCTTTATGGAGTATAAGTTTAAGAAGATTAGACTTTTCATCAGTGACAATCTGTCCTGTTTGTGCCACTATATCTTTTTTCATTTTTTTTTCTTCATCTAATCCGTATATGTGAATATCTTTTAAATTTTTGCCATCTCTTTCCCCGATATAGATAATATATCCCTCAAAAACTTCAATAAAACGTCCTGCTTCAAGGAATGCTTCCATATGCTTAATACCTTTTGTGCATATAAGAACTCTGGCTTTATATCGACAATGAGGAATTATATGCATTTGAAGATAAAAACAGAAGGCACTTAAAATTATGCTCAGAATCAAACCTGGCGATATAATTTGCCAGATACTGATACCACTGGCACGCATTGCAGTAATTTCGTTATCTGCAGACATCCTGCTGAAAAGCAATATTGTTGCAGCAAGAAGAGCCAGAGGAATTGTCAAACCAAGGACTCTGGGCATTAAATAGAAGACATAAAGAAATAGTTTTCCTGCGGGGATACCCTTTGAAATCAATTCAAATATTTTTGTAAGATTTGCTGAAAGCAGGACAAAGGAAAGTACTATCAAAGTTACGGCAAATGTATAAAAAAGATTTTTAGCAAAATAAAAGTTTATTGTTTTCATAAAATAAGTTTTTTAAAAACAGCAAGTTTCTTCTTGTTTTTTGTTGTATAGTAGGATTAAAGAACGGAGACTTTTACACCGTCTCCTGGAATGCATATTATCGGTTCAATTTCTATGCTGGTTCTTGTTTTAAAAGCAGTTGCAAGGCGTTCACAGTACGTATCAGTATGTTGATTTTCCACAAGGTGAACAGAAATACCTCCGAATCCTCCACCGCTTAGGCGTGCTCCTAAATGTCCGGGAAGTGTTTTTCCCAATTCAACAAGGACATCGAGTTCATCACAACTATTTTCAAAATTTATTCGTGAGCTTTCATGAGATTCCGACATAAGGTTACCAAATGCAGTTACATCTTTTTTTTCAAGGTATTTTATTCCCTGCAAAACTCTTCTATTTTCTCCGATGACATGTTTTGCACGTTTGTAATCTATAAAATCAAGTTGTTTAGAATCTTCTTCAAGCATTTCTTCTGTTACATCACGAAGCGTTGTAACATTCTCATATTTGGATGCAAAAATTTTAGCGACGTTCTCACAGTTTTCTCTTCGTTCGTTATATTCTGTTGTCAAATCATGCTTTACCATAGAATTTGCAACGACAAAAGACAATTTTTTATCAATGGGAACATTTTTCACATCAACACTCCTAAAATCAGTAAAGATAAGATGGTCTTTCAAGCCTTTTATTGATGAAATCTGATCTAAAAGCCCCGTATTTGCTCCAACGTAGTTATTTTCACAATCACGACCTATTTTTGCCCATTCTCTATAGTCAAAATCGGTTTTGGTTAGTTTTCCAATCGCATAGGCTACCACCATTTCAAATGCAGCAGAACTGCTCATTCCTGCGGAAAGGGGGACATTACTGCTTAGGACTGCCTGAAATGGAGGTATTACAACTCCCCTCTTCTGCATTTCAACCAAAACTCCTTTTATATAGTTAATCCAATCTCCCCGAGAGTGTTCCAAAAGTTTTTTCAGAGAGAACTGTGCTATTTCATCAAACTTTGCATCATAAACCGTACAGATATCATTTTTAGAATCTGTTGGTGCCACAGCAAAATCTGCAGATTTATCTACAGCCATACTGAGGACAAATCCTTCATTATAGTCTGTATGATTCCCCAATATTTCAAGA
The DNA here is from genome assembly GCA_034660375.1 of Verrucomicrobiota bacterium. Classification (GTDB taxonomy): domain Bacteria; phylum Verrucomicrobiota; class Lentisphaeria; order UBA2565; family JAYEIY01; genus JAYEIY01. Next base: position 48,963 of record JAYEIY010000300.1, on the reverse strand, counting down.
CGTCCAGGAGCAGATGTAACAATCGAAGGAGATGAATTATATCTTTTTTTGAATGATTCTATTATTTTATTCATTATTATTATTGATTTTATTATTATTATCAACTAGGTTACCATTAACAATGTATTATTATTTTAGTTGCTTAATTCTACTTTTAAAGGTCTATAGGATTTTTTTTATGCATAGTGATTATATTGAAAACTTTATTAAAGAGTATTCTCAGAAACATAGCAAACAAACATTCCATATATTGCTTTTTTCAAAATCTCCTTTTTTATTTTTTCTGTTTCACTCCATGCAGGAGATTTCATCCTCCAAATATTTCAAAATGACCTTATTTAGTCCAAAACTCCTTAAACAACCACATCTTCATAGTTCTGTAGACATAATAATAGTTGATATTGATAATGCTACAGACCCTGATTATACAGAAATTCTTTTCAAAGACAATCCTCATAAGCTCACGCATATCCCTATTTTACTATTAAAAAGCAAAGAAACAGACAGTATTCCATCAACTTGGCCTAAAGATCTAGTTCTTGCAGAAGTAAGCAAACACGTACTTTCTCTGGATATTCTCTTGAAACAACTTGATAAACTGACAAAATTAGAGATTCGTGAAATCCATAAGAATATGGATTTCAAATTGGAAAACTTCCAGGAGCTTGCCTTGAACAAGTACAGGAAAAAAATGATGAAAAAGCGGGAACACGGAAAGAAAACCAAAGACTCCGAGAGAGTTGATTCAAAAGAAAAAGGTACAGAACATCAAAAAGAGGACAAAACTGATCTTCCTTTAGAAAATGATTACATGGAAAAAGAAAATATAACAAAAGAAACTCCAGAAGAAAAATCAAAGGTTTTAATTGTCAATAAACCCTCCGATTCCACAAAACCTTTGATAAAAAAAACAGAGCAAATCGGAACAAATGCAGATAAGTCTTTGATAAATGGTGTTTTGGCATGTCGGGAAAAGTATATTCCGTTGAGAAAAGAACTTATCTCAAATCCTGAAAATGTTGATCTAACCGTCTTAACAGAAATTGTTGAGGAATTAAGAGGACATATAACAAATCTTGTAGATCTATATACAACAGTAGAATTTCTTACATTAAAATATAATGATTATGCCTCAAATGCCATGATGACAGGAATTTCATCATTACTTCTCTCTGAAAATCTTGAAAAAAGTAAAAGAAGTTGGGAAGATTGGATTATACCAGGATTAGCAGGAATGCTCTATAATCTAGGATACGAAAAAAATGGTACTCCTTTTTCTAATTGTTTTATGGGGAAAGAAGCTATCGCCAATAATATTGATTTTATGGAAGAACTTTTAGAAAAAACTAAGACGAAGGGGTCAGATTTAGATATGCTTTTACAACAGGAAGAGTATTCCGATGGGACAGGCTATCCAAACAAGTTAATCGGAAAAGAAATAATGAAAGAAGCACAGACTTTATTTTTTTCTATTCTTCTTATAAAGTTAAAATCAAGATTGCTTAATCTAAATCCGGAGGAGGAAGACTGTGGTTATCTTTCATTCTATAATCACTCTATCAAGACTTCAGCAGACCCTCTTCTTGTTATTATAACCAATTTCAGATCCTGGCTAAACTCCTCGCTAATGAATAATGTTATGCGTATCAATAGTGGTTTTTTAAGATAGTCGATTTTGATGAAAGCGAAGACCTTTGTTGTTTAGAAAGTCCACTAAGAGCTTTTTTAGCCACACTTTGCTTACAATGAGGCTGATTTCACATGAGCAACGGGAATGGCAAATGTACGAATGATTAATCCTAAATAACGCAGTTGAACTTCAAAAACACTTTTTTTTGAGGTTAAAGGGATAAAATAGCCATTAACTCATTGAGTTAAAGAGTCTTGATTTTTTGCAAGATTTTTTGTTAAATTAAAAGCTGTGCAGAGCACCAGAACTCCAAGTTATCGAGTAACTCAGATTCCCTTTTTTTATCCACGATAGGGAAGCTAAGTTGCGAGTATATTTTGTTTTGAGCAAGGCATTTGAATTGTCGAGCAACTACTTTCCCTTTTTCTTCTGAAAGTCGGATAAAGCGAACACTTTAATCATGCTAACGCCCCGCAAAACGGGGCGACTACAAACGAGACTCTTGCAAAACAGAGATACTCTGAAAAAAGATAAAACAGTTTGTAGTCGACTGAAAGTCGGATAAAGCGAACACTTTTTCGCAAAAATAGTGTAGTGTACGCTTTATCCGACTTTCAGGTTTTTCTAGCAAATTAAAGATAAAAAAGGGAATCTGAGTTGCGTGTTCGTCAACTTCAAACCGATGAGTTCTGGAGAGAGCGACCTTGCAAAGCAAGGGCTGAGGCTCCCGATAGGGAATAAGGCTTTGCCTAGCTTTTAATTGTCAGAAAAGATCATAGCAAATAGAATAAATGCCAATAGTTCGTACTTAAATCCTCCACGAAAAGTTTTTTAAAAAGCAAAAACCTTTTCATGCAGACTTTCTAGGTCAAAATCAGAGATTTTAAACTTTATTTGAGAAGAATACTTTTCTCCTCTACATAATGATTGGCAGGTGTCTCGCCTGCCAATCATAAATTTTATTTATTCACAATAATAAAAGTATAATTTACTTGAGGTTAATAGTTGGTTCATCCTCTCCATTATAGAACATCCAATATCCTTTCATTTTTTGTAGTTGCTCACCGTTTTGTACAGCTTTATAGATAAATTCGGTTGGTTCCCAATACCATATATTGCCGAAGGCTTCTACTGGAGGATTACAGTCTACAAGAGAACCAATTAGATTCCATCCCGGATACAGAATCACTGCTCCGTCTCCAGAGTTATTCCCGCGTAGAGGTCTGAGTTTTTTCGCATCTGTGTTTTTGGAGTAGAGCCATATTCCTTTTTGAGGTGTTACTAGGTCATCGGAGTTATATACCTCGTATTCCTGTATAGATGCATTCCAGTACCATTGCTTTCCTGTTAGAATCTCGGAATCAAAATCATCTGTAAAGAATGTCTCTGTTTTGGTTACTTCGTTATATGGAACATTTACAAGATTCCATCCTTTTTCTACATTCAGCCGTTCTCCAAAGCGAACTGGATAGGCCAGATTATACCAGTCTGATACGGCATCATTTCCAAGTCCTACGGGAGCATTTGGAGTAGTACTTCTTACACGTGCATACCAATCATCTTGCGACCCAATTTGTCCCTGAGGGAGTTGTATTCCAGAAACGAGACTTCTAGCTATCCAATTGGGATTACCATCTTGGTCTACACTGTTTGTCCACTGGTATTCTTTTGTTATTACATCTCCGTCTACATCAGTTCCTACAACTACATTTTGGAGATTAATATTCTGTGCAACGGATGGAGTTATTTCATCGAATGCAGCTGCTGTAGGAGCTGGCGGAGCAGTATCCTGAATAGTAATATCTGCAGATACAGGGCTTGCATATCTATAACCACTTCTGGTATCAGATATTTTTGCTGTTAATTCGGCTGTCCAAATTTCACCTCTATTTGTATCTGCGTTAAGAATTGTTTCGCTAGAAGGTTGTGATACTCCATCTTTTTCCCAATTTATATCATATTCGGTTGCAGCGATCTGCGAATTATGCCAGGTTTTTCCATAACTCAGATTGTCTCCAGTTTTTGCTCCTGTTGGACCTACAGTTACAGAGTCTAGATAATTTGCGAGCGTAATAGTTGCTGAAACACCCGTTGAGGTATTTTCTGGATCAGGAGTTTCTCCGTCTGAGGGCCAGAGTTTTACGTATATCTGGTCACCTGGAACGAAGTTAGATGCTGCGAGAGTAAGGGTATTTTCTCCAGAAACTTCCGTAAAATCACCCCTTGTTCCCAATTTATACCATTTTACAATCATTTTTTCGGTATCTTCGTTTAGTTCATCACTTTCATCTGGATCATCAAATGTCCAATCGTTAAGGACTATATCTTCATTTGCGAAGTATGCATTATGAACGAGCGCCAGTCCACTTGCGGTAGGTAAACGGTTAATTATAGAAAAGACGTTTTCTTCTGCTGTTCCAATTAGCTCTCCATCGTCCGGAGTAACTACAACTTTCCAGTTTTGGCTTCTGGTAGTCTCGTTACTTGGAAGAGTATTCAGCCCTGAAACTATTTCTGTCCAGGTTCTATTATCTTCTTTATACCATTTTACAGTACTGCTATCGGGATCTCCGTCTACATCGTAGAATGTATAGCTAGCGAGGATATCATTATCTTCTGTTATTTCTGATCCCGGAGTAAGAAAAATATTAGTTATTTCGGGTGGGTCATTAACTCCGCTGACATTAATAATAACGGCTCCATAGGTTGTTGTGGATCTTCTGTTGTCAGTTACAGTATAATCAATTACATCTGTACCTACAAAGTCAGGATTTGTATTTGCTGTAGTGTAAGTAAGCATTTGTTGTCCTGAAGAATCCCATCCTGTAACATCTCCGTAAAGACCACCACTAGTTCCGTCTCTTCCGTCTCTAACGAGCGTATAAGTAAGATTATCTCCGAATGTCCGGAGGAAGAATTTTGCAGTTTCTCCTTCGTTAATATTGACAACAGTCTGTAGGTCAACGGGGGCAGAAGAATTACTCCATTCATTCCTAAGAGCATAGAATACGACTTTTGGAAGAAGCGTTACTTCATCAGCGTCAAATTTAAATAATCCGAAGAATTCACTATCTACTTCTGTATCATCTATGTCTTGAACATCATTTGTTCCGGTGTCTTTTTTCCACCACTGGTCGAGATATTCAGCGTATGTTGAACCGAGTGTTTTGGGAACTCCTTTGCTCCAGAGAGCTTCGGCATCGGTATATTTTTCATCTTCATCGTCATCGGCGAGATATATTCCAGTACTTATTCCGACATCTGCATCTGCCAAAGAGTCTGAAACAATAAGGGTATCTATTCCATCATCATAAACATTATTTGTCCCGATTACTTTATCCTGCCATATTGGCTCGCCGGATTCCCATTCTGCACTTTCGTCGGCATCATAGAATGCTATATCTGCGGAACGTCCAACCGTTTTGTCTGGAAGAGAAGCTCCAATAACAAGAGTATCCACGCCTTCATTGTAGACATTACTTTCTGCTATTTCGACAGTATAATTATCCGAATCATTCGGATCTGTCAATTCAACTAAACCATCTGTATGTCGCCAGAATTCTTCATCTATATGACGATCTGCCCATAGAATTTCACCGTTATCATATTCATTATCAATATCTGCATCATAGTAAGCTATTCCGAGAGAAGTTCCTGTTTTTGTATTGTATGAACTATCAATTCCCGAGCCTGAAACCAACATAACATCGTAGGTATCTTCGTATACATTTGCGGCACTGTTGACTTCATCCGCCCAAGCAGCTTCTCCGATATCATATATCCCATTGTCATTAGAGTCTTTGAAACTGACATTTGCAGAAATTCCGGTACTATCTGCATCGGGAGTTCCCGCAATTTTGATATCAAGAGAACTATTATATGTCCCGGCGACTGCTGAATTGCTCAAAATAGTTCTATAGAGGCTTACAGCGGTTTCTGCCTGTGAGATTTCATTATCTTTACCATTGCCTGTGTCTGCAGCGGAATCAAATGAGTCAACACCGTAGGAACTTATCCACATAGGCTTGTCAGCGTTCAGATTTGCGTAGTCCGCAAATAGTGTAGTACTTGGTCTTGCGGTTGTGAAGTTTTCATTTCCGAGATATTTTATACCCCACAGATCAATACCTGGAGCCTTTGTATCATCCTGTGCAATTGTGTTAAATTCTCTGATTGCGGTTACTGGACGATATTCTGCACCTTCAGTGTCATAAACCACCCATGCCATCATGCTTAGGAGATTATACCAATCATCGGAGTCTCTTGAACCATCACCGATAGACCACATCAAAACTGCACTGCTATCTTTCAGCAGAGTCACATAATCTGTAAAATCTTGAAGAATTGCTGTTTTTGTTGCATCCAGCGAGATATCAGCACTATTATCAATAGGATATCCAACAATTACTTTTATATTTTCATTTTCGCAAAGTTCAAGTAGAGTTGTATCAGGCAGTTCGTCTACAGTAAGAATTGTATTTACTCCGAGATCCGCCAATTTTTCTATATCTCTGTCGAGAACTTCATTCGTATATTCGGATGCATTGCCAGGATCTGCACTTGTAGCAACTGGTTGATAGACAACTCCGCGGATATTGTATTCAGTATCTCCATCGTAGAGGAAACCTGCTTTTACGGAAGTTGTTCCTGTGGTCGCAATTTTTTCAGGTTTATCTGTGTCATCATTTGGATCGGTATCGTTATTATATTCGACAATATTGGGAACTCCGTCAAGATCCGGATCTCCATAAGTTGTTTCATCAAGATCTGAGAAGTACAGGATTTCCCACCAGTCCGGCAAAGAATCGGAATCAGCATCAATATCATTAATTGTAAGATTTACGGTAATGGGAGACATCTGTCCTACAGGATCGACGTTGGTAGTATCTGCGTAGGATTCATCTGCATCGACAACACCATCGCCATCATTATCAACCCATGCACGGACATGGTAGTAGCGTTCTTCGCCAGTGAGTGATGTTGCGGAGTAGGCACCTGCGGTTGTTATTGTAAGATCGCTTCCAACCTGAGTTCCTTCAGCAAAACCTCTTGATGGTTTATCTTCATTAAATATTTGAACAACAACATTTCCGGTATATCCTGGATTTTTGCCTATATAGCTAACGGTTCCAAGAATATCTATTGTCTGGTGCAGAATTCGCACTATTGCATCTGCAGCATTTGGACGTGCTTCTTCGACTCCGGTTGCATCACGTGCGACACTATAGAAACTATAAGTATATCCTCGCGTTACATCCAGTATTTCTGAGGTTTCTTTTGTTTTCAGGATCCATGGTTCAAAGTTTTCACCATTGATAGAGTAGTAGATATCATATCCTGCACCTTCGGGGTTAAGGTCAAGTGCATCCGAACCGTCTTCGAGCGTCCATGTAACTGTAATCATATCTGCATCTATTCGTGGATCATTCCCGGATGGTTCCACAACATTTTCTATTGTAACTTCACTTAGATAGGTAGCTGCAGATGAGATAGTATGTCTGGTTTTATTTGTTACAATAGCTTCATTGGAGTCAAAGATAATAATAGCTTCATTTTCAATTAAATCTCCATCAACTACATTATCTGTATCAGGAATAATTGTAAATGTTACACGTCCTTCGCCAATACCGGTTTTAAGTTTTATTTTTACTGGATCTCCATTTTCATCGACGACAGTATTTCCTTCATCATCTGTTTCATAAACAAAATCATCATTATCATCGGTTTTGTAGATAAAGTTACCATCATCGTCAGTCTGATATGTATTCGGGGGAAGGAATCCATTATCGGGATTAACTGGAATTTCGCCTGAAGCGGGATCAATTGTTCTAAATTCCCATTTTGCTATTCTTGTTGAGGGAGAAATAGTTCCGCTTACGCGCAGATTCATTCCGTTATCAAGTTCCATGGTTTGGTTAAAGAACGGACTGTTTTCAGGACCTTCAATTACTGTATCTGCAAATGCAAAATCACCCAGTCGGAATCTTCTCATGTCTAGTCCTGCAGGCAGTTCATCTGTAACAATTACAATAGATGCATTTGTTTCTGCGTCCGGCATATTTTCAAACATGATTGTGTAAGAAAGCAGTTTATCTGATGAAATCAGATTTTGATCTCCGACACCGGGAGTTCCGTGTTTTTCATTTGGATCGGCAGATTCTCCAGCTGTAACTTTAGCGCCTCCACTTGGTTCCCACCCTGGAGGTTCGGGGGGATCTTCACCACCATCACCACCATAATCGTCATCGTCATCGTCATCATCATTATCATTATCGACACATTCTCCGTCTGCATTTTTGTGTTGTCCCTGTGGGCATTCATTGGCTACACATTCACCCGCCTCATTTTTGTGCTGTCCTTCGGGACAGTCATCAGCAAGACATTCCTTTTTTTCAGAATCCCACGTCGTTCCTTCGGGGCATTTACACACACACTCGTCGTCTTTATACTGTCCTTTCGGGCAATCTTTCTGACAACATGCGTCCGGAACAGGAATACTAGACAAGAATCCTCTTTCGAAGCTTCTCTGTTCTGTCAGATACATTTCGTATCCTTCAGCCATTTCAGGGCTGAGTCTTTGAGATTCACCTTCTTCTGTGGGGATATAGTATCTTGTTGGTGGAGGTGTTTGATGGAAGAATTCGGGGCTGGTCCAGTTTGTTCCATCGTGGAATACAGATGCAATTCTGTAGAAACTAGCTGTTCCATCTACTCCGCCTTCGTTTGTTTCTTCTGAGTAGTTATGAGCCCATGCAACAATTGGAGTCGTTCCATTGTATGCGACTGATGCATTTGTTGCGAGTGGTTTCTCATCTGCTCTGCTGAATACAGAAATTGCTTCGGGAGTATTCCAATCAGAGCCATCATATATCATGGCATAGATTTTATCTTTTTCTGTCGAGTCTTCGTCTGGGTGATTTTCCCATGTAACAGTCAGAGTTCCGCTAGGTCCTGCTGCAACATTTGGTTTAATATCCATTCCTTCCATTGAAGTAAGGAGTGTTGGCTCTGACCAATTCCCGCGGGAAGTGCGTTTTGCATAATAGATATCGGTATTATTTTCTGCGTTGATAATTTCCTGGAGGGGTCTATTTATATTTATACCTTCGGTTGTTGCTCTTGCCCAGAAGACCCATGGATCATCGTTGGAATCGAATACAATTTTACTTGAATAATTGTAGTGTGATGGTCCGGCAAGATCACTTTGTGCATCCCATAATCCCTCTGTATTATTATATGAAATCAGTTTTAGGGAGTGTCCGCAGTCAGTCATAAGATTTCCTGAGTGTTCTGACCATACAGCGAGGATTTCAGAATTATCTGAATTTGCTGCAGAATCAGGGTCTATATCTGCGACTCTGTTTGAAGTTGATGCGCCGTCAATAAGAACAACACCATCTCCATCATACACAGAATCTCGTCCAATTAATACTCGTTTTTTATAGATCATTGTCTCTGATTCAAATACACCACCATTACTTCGAGTCTCTGTTATAGTAATTTTATTATTTGTTACGGTTTTTGTTCTACCCGCCCCTCTTCTATCAGAAGGCCATTCCCATGATTTTGATATTGAAGCAGACTTCCAACAACATGATCCTGACGCGCTAACTTCTATAGCAAATTTTTCAAGTTTAAGTCCTTTGCTTAAGTTATATGATGTTTCGATAGAGCCTGTTCCTTCGATAGATGCTTCGATGAGATCCCAAAGCAATCCTGCTTCGCCGTAAGGTCCCAGCCCAATAGTCAGAGTAAGATCTCCTGCTGTCGGCATGGCCGGAAAGTTTGCGGCTTTCCAAGTAAAGCCTATAGAGATTTCTGAACTTACTTTTATTCCGAGGTCGAGTTTTGCAGCTCCACCGAGCAATTCAATTACATATCCCGGCAGTTTCCCTTCGCCTCCGATTCCCAAGGTAAGTTGTGCTTTTTTAAATTGCCATTCGCATGGTTCTTCCGTTTTTTTCTTATCATTTTCGACTGCCCAATAAGCTCCTAATTTGGCTTTCCCTGTAAATTTAAGTCTTTCACTTGCAAGAATTGCTGCATCTATACTGCCTTTTGCGGTGACAAAGCACTGCTGTAATTCCAAAGCGTATCCGCCTTCAACTTCAAATCCCCATTTTCCTTTAATTACCGGAACCCAACTTGGGATGGTAAAATGACCTTCTTTTTCGTATGCTTTCTGTCCTACTTCGACCGTATTGTCATTTGTTTCCGGACATCCTCTGCATCCTCTCATCAGATCATGAGTAGCATCATAGATATCCAACCTAAGTTCCCAGTCAGTTCCTCGCAGAGAACGTGTATTATATGTAGGAGTCACGGCTGTAGAGAGGAAATAGACGTCATCATCATCATCAATATTCCAGTCTCTTCGGAGTGTCAGGGTAAGAATCTTATCTTCATCTGGGTCTTTTTGTACAGTAGCAAAGCTATCTCCGTAATTTGAGTTTGTGAGGTCACCTGGTTCACTCCATTCGTACTGTCCTGTTTTATTTTCACCTTCATATATCGGTTGTCCCAGGATATATTTGTATTTATATTTATTCTGAGTTTTCCCTACAATATTGCCTAGTTCGGATTTTTTGTATTTATACATTACGGCTATACCGTCTTTATCTTCCTCTGCTGCGTTTTTGTCTGCATTCGGGAATGGTATCAGTTGGGGATTGGAACCTTCTACTTCAATAGATTCTCCCTGAGTATTTTTGTATGTAATTTTATAGCCTTCCAAATCGGTTCCATCGTCATCCAGATCTGTCCAATTATTATTTACGCCATCCCATACGCTATGCCACAATTCTCCGGCTCTTGTCCAGAGGATATGAGTATCTCCTGACGGAGACTGACTAATCGATGGTTTGGAATCTGAAGATTTCTGGCTCGTTGTTATGTCTTCTATTGCCTCATCTTCCAAGGTTGCAACTGCCAGAGCGACGATACCGGTTGCATCTGTATCGTAATCTATAACAACAGAAATAGCAGGGTCAAGCATATATCCTTCGGGGTATAGGTTGTATGTTCCTGGTGGAACAGATTCTATTCTGAATTCTCCGATTGCTGAGGTTGTATCTGAATAAATATTATCATCATCATCCATTATTATCATCTTTACGCCTGCCAATACAGAACGAGTATCTTTATTTCTTACAAATCCGGAAACAGTACTGATAGCATTTTCATAACCTCTATTTATTGCAAATGAGAGTAAATCTCTAACATCGAAAGATTCATCATCCTGCTTCCAAAGTCTTAGTACATCATTATTGAGTGCAGTTGCGAAGTCTGCAAATGTTGTTCCATAATGAGATTTCAGATAATCCATCATGTCAGTAAAATCTGCTTCGGTAACATTTCGATTTGACAAGTTTTCTGCGAGTTTTTCATAATCAATTTGCTGAGTATCTTTATTCAAAACAGTTATCTGTAGTTGTCTTGTTCCTGACTCAGGAATTTGAAAACTTATAGGAATTGCAAAAGCAGATCCTGGGGGCAATCTATCTGCGGGACCATTCTGATTTATACCAAGTATTTCGATAAAATCTTCTTTCCATGGGGTATTTTGTGTAAGTCTAACCTTCACGCCTGCTTTTACTGCGGCTCTGAAATAGAAAAGTGGGGCTTCAATATCCTGATCTCCATTATTTCCGTACTCTATCCATGCGAAGTATTCTCCTGTGGGTCTTACCATTGACGGAGCTATAAGATGATGTGAAAGGTTTCCTCCAAGTCCGGTTTTTAAGCTGAAACAATCTTCAAGAGTATCTCCTACGGCACGTCCACGATACTCCGCTTCCTGAGGATCTGTTGTCATTATATTCCAGTCTTTTACAAATCCGCCTTCTCCATCAGATGGAGAAGTCTTTGTCTGTCCTTTCAGATTAAAGGTTGCAAAGATTTTTGTTGGAGATTTAAAGAATACTTCTTCTGCCTGTACCTGTATATCATCACCTGTATCTCCGGGAGTATCATTATCGTGTGTCAAGTACACTTGAGTTTCATTTGTATATTTTGCACCATTAAGGGTTATGGTTACTCTTCCATTGTTTCCTCCAAAAGATGGTTCAATTGTATCAGTTTCAAATACAAGATATTTTACTTTAAGGGTAAAATCTGCTGGTGGATTTGGGACATAATCGCCTCTTACTAAGATAAAGTAGCTTCCACTTTGTGTTCCCGGAATAACTATTTTCTGATTAGGTCTGAAGTGATTTGAGAAGTAGAAGTCTGAGTGTACAGGATCGGGCATGGAATCATAAGAAACAAACAACTCTGTGAAGGACGCTGAATCTGTACAAGTAAGTTCAACTAAAAGATCTTTCCCGCCTTCAACATCGACCCTGTAGTAATACTCCCCTTCAGCTACAATATCGTCCGTAACTTCTCCTTCTGTTTCAAGGACTGTATTTTCTCCATCATCGGGATCATCGTCAAGGAATGGAACAGCTGTATCAATTTTATTATCGATTGCAGATGCGGTTGCGTTGTTGTCTTCGTTGGCTTCTATGAGATTCTGTCTGATATCGGCTCGAACTATCACAAAATATTCTCCTTCATCTACGGCTGGTATTGGGAGAGTTACGCTTTTGGTTGAATATGGGGTTCCGGTTTCGGAATCGAATGAATTAAGATTACTTACATTATGAATTTTGCTTCCAACATACTGATCATCTATATCCCATACGTTGTCTGAGCTTAGATAAATCCCATCTGTCCAGGAATTAGACTGAATATTACCTGTTCCTGTATTTTTCACTTTCCATGAGACTTCAATATTCTGTCCGGGTTGAATGGGCAATGCAGTACGGTTTGGATCTGTAACAACAACATCATAAACCTGCAGGTCGTAATTAGTTGCCGGGGTTTCCGGATTTCCTTGAAGTGGCACAATTGAGGTAAAATAATCATTTGATCCGACACAAAGATCATTATTATTTTCTGATCCTCGTTCATATACTTTTCCACTGGCATCGGTTTTTACTATTATGAAGAGATCTCCTCCATATCCACGTGGGATTGTAAATGAGACATCTGTTTGCGTATAACTTTCAGATGAGGCAAGGTTTCTTGTTTGATTAGCGTATGTTACCCGTTTATCCGAGTTATCCAGGAAAGTATCTCTTGATATATATATGTAGTCTGTCCATGACTTTGTTCCCGTTGCTTCACCGCCGGAATTTTGGACTGTATATTTCAATCCGGAGATACGTGTTCCTGATAATACGCCGGTTCTATCTCCCCTGGCTTCAAATGGGATCAGCGGATCGGTTGTGGTCAAATCTATGGACGTTACAGTAAGGTCAGAAGTACCCGTAAGAGTTACATTAAATGAGTCCGGCGAATCATAGTTATCGTTATTACTAATTTCGTTAAGTTCGGTTACATTTGAATTATCATCTACTTCCACAGCAAGATAATAAGTTCCACTCATATCTATGCCAAGATCAATTGTTTTTGTAACGGTATAGGATTCGCCTGCAGCTAGACCTGTATTTCTATCATATTCTGCGACTTTCCTTTTACCTGAATTCATAGTACTGTCCTGAGAAATATAGATTCGATCTGTCCAGTTTTTCTCGCTTGGCCATGTATCGTAATTTGTTGGATTTGCTACTATATATGTATATGTCAAAGATGCTCCTGATGCGAATGGAGAACCCGTCTGTACGCTATGTGAATCCAATTTCAGATCGGTTCGCATAATAGCATTTGTTATTACTTCTGTTCCGACATAGCTATTATTCATTTTATCGCTTTCATAGACTTTTGCATTTGTATCAGTTTTTATTACAAAGTGAACAGATTCTGCAATATTTTCGGGGAGGTTTCCAGTGTATGAACAAGAGTAATTTTCTCCTGATAGCAGGGCACCACCGGTATATCTGATTTGTTCAAAACTATGTAAATTTAATGAATTATCATTTTCATAATAATAGATTACATCAGTCCATACTCCTTTATTTGTTGTGGCTGCTGCATTGGATTTATTTTCGACAATCCAAGTTACTTTTACAGGTTGCATTTCTGTCATCCCTGAATTTGTCTGCCAACTAGTTCCATCGAATCTGGTTATACTACCTTTTTCTATTCCGTCCCAATCTGAATGAATGGAGCCGACGATATTATCCAATTTATAGATTTTTCCTTCAAATTCTGTGGGTGGAGCAACCGTACAGTCAACCTCTTCAATATCAGCAGCAGTTGTAACGGACAGAGCAATTGGAGTAAGATCAGAAGCATCTGCAGGGGTTACAGTAAATGATACAATTGATGCCTTTCGGTTATTATCTTTATGGTCAGAACCTCCGTATCCCTCATTTTCTCCATTACCTACATTTACCTTGAGATAATAGGTTGTTTCTTGGGAAACCATATCAATAGGGAATGTATAAGAAATAGTTTTTGTGTAGAACCAGTCATCATTTGCAGTTTCCGGATTTGGAATAATCGAGAGAGATCCCCGATAAGATCCTGAACCAATCCTTCTATCTCCAGTTGAATCAGTATCATTATTATCCGTTGAGAGGTAGAAATAGTCTCTCCAACTCCTACTTCTTGTACTCGCATACCCCACATTTTCTACTCTATATGAGAAACTCATCGTATCCCCTGTTTTGTACGCGACTTTTGCGGGAACAATAGTACTTGCTTCTACTGCCAGATCAGCGGGGACGGTTTCTTCTATTGTTATTTTATTTCTATATACGCCTACATTTCCACGAGTGGCTCTGTTCAGAAAGTCTCCTGAACCTCCGGTTGTAGCAAATCCATGTGTATCGGAAATAAAGAGGAGATAGTATTCTCCGTGTTCTATGTTTGTAGGAATAGGGGCTTCCAAAGTTTCGAATTCTGTAAAACGATGCTGTCCATCGTCATTTGTTTGCCTGCCCACCCTGTACGGTGGAAGTGCTCCTGAACTATGATACTTATGTGATCCCAGCCATATATCTTCTGATCTATTATAGTATGGATCTTTTGAGAGAGCTGCCGCATCATCCCAGCGCCCCTTGTATGTATTTGCATTACCGGTATTTCTTGATGTCCATTTTGCCCTAATTTTTTCTCCTGGAGCAAAAATTTCTTTTTCAAGAATAATATCGTGTTCATTAGGGCCTTCACTCGTAGGAGCAGGCACTCTTGCATCGGGATTCGTTTCGTGTCCTTCTCCGTTATAACTAGAAAGGATAGAGAGATATGGAAGTGGTTGGATTCTCATTTCTATATGTACGGGATCTCCTCCTGCGGTTGTACCTGAGCCCCAGTTATCTGCTTCACCCTGATATTCATAAACCTGATCTTTAGCATCGGTATAAATAAGAACGTAATAATCACCTTCTGAGAATTCCCATGGGATTACAATTTCTGTTGTTTGGGTATATGTTTCGCCGGGAACTAGGTATGCCTGATTTCCTACGCGGGTCATTTTTGTTTTTGTTCCGTATTGGTTGTCGGTTGTGCATAGGTAGATATCATCATACCACTGAGCAGTTCCGGTGCTTCCGTTTCCGTTGTTTTTAATTGTCCATTCTACGTCAAGGTGATATTTTGTTATATCATCTCTAGTTCCAATATCTTCAATTGTTGCACTTGAAACGATTAAATTAGGGGATGGAGCAACAGTAATTTCGATTCCTTTTGCAAGAATATTATTTGTTTCTGCGGTACCTCCTCCATTACTTTCGAAGATATCTGCATCTTTATCTGTCTGCAGAATAAAATAGAACTGTCCACTGACTTCTCTAGGAATTTCTATTTCGAGAAATTTTGTATAGAAGCTTGTTGGAACATCGTCATCCCATACACCGTTTCCGTTGGAGTCTGTAAAGGATTCTCCTTCATCATACTGTCCGTTGCTATTGGAATCAGTATAAGATTCAGCACTGGAAGTATATGGAAAGTTAGAGATAGTGTGTTTTTTTCTTCCGAGATATGTATCACCGCTATCAATTATCTGATCTGTAGATAGGTAGATATAATCATACCATTCTCCGGTGAGATTTCCATTTCCTGCATTTTCAACTTTCCAATAGAGCGTCATTTCTGAATTATTATCTATGGTATCTGGTGAAGTTATACCGCCTGCGACAGGAACTAAATCCGGATACGGTGATCCGTTTATAATAAGTGTCAGTGGACCATTTGTATTTGTTGTTGGATCTGTTGAACCTTCAAAGACTTCTCCGTTAGAGTCAGTAACAACAAATATATATTTTGTACTTCCTGATCCGTTTGCCAATCGGAATGTCGCACTTGCAGTATAATTTGCATCGTCTGCCAGTGTATCATAGCGTCTTACGGTAGCAACAAGCTGATCACTTCCTGTATCAAGTGTATTATCTGTTGAAAGATATACTTTGTCATACCAATCTGCAGTAATATCTGTTCCTGTATAAGTTGTATTATCATTTTCTACGGTCCAGCTAACAGCGACTAATTCACCTGTCATTACATCTGCATCATCTGTGGGAGATGTCCTTGTTATATCGCCTATGAATTTAAGATCTGGATATGGTGCAGGGGCAATATCAAACACAGTTGAATCCAATTCATTGTTATCCTCATAACCCGGTTCACTTACACGATTATTGTAAGAGTAAGATGAATGATAGTCTGCTTTTACTCTGATTTCGTAATCAGTACCAGAAAGAGTCGCAGGCAAGGAGACAGTTTTTGAGAAATCTCTTGATTCTCCAGCTGGTAATTTATAGTCTTCATAGAATGCAAGATAATGTGCATCTATGTTAGCATCAAATAAGATATTTCCATCAACAAAGTCGCCTGTATATGTAAGAATTACACTGTCTCCAACATTCAGGCTTGGGGTTGTTGCAGCATCTGAGACGACAGTCCAATCATCATTTAATCCGTCTGTCTGACTTGATATAAATGGAGCTATTACGCCTCCACCGAAGTCATAACTCTGATTTCCTCCGCTCAGAGGAAGAGTTATATTATCCAAGCCGGCTTTATTGTCTCCCCCTGAGTATGACTCTGTTCTGTAATAAACAAATGCGATTGTATGCCTACCTGCAGAAACGGGGACAGAAATAGATTCCCAGCCAGTGGTTGCCCCTTCGGTTTTATTGACTGTATAATGCTGAAATGTTCCGAGAGTAGTTACAACGCTGTTTCCGGAATCAATTAACTGTATGGTGTCATACCAAGTTCCAGTTACGTCCAGTTCGCCGTCATTTAGCAGTGTGTAATCAACGGTAATCTGCTCTCCACCGTTTGGATTTACGGGGGCACTGACAGCAGATACCTGCAAATCCGCAGCAAGTTCTTTTGTCAGATTTAAAGTATAGACTGCAAAGTTATCTTGTTCATCATCGGGTGTAGTATTATTTTCGGCAATATAATTTGTGGAATCGGTAAAAACTTTCAAATAGAATGTCTGTCCTTCCCATGCAGAATCCCATGTTGGCATATCTACATTAACTATTTGTGTATATGTGCCATTAGACTCCAGATTGTTAGGACGTGTAAACTGCCCCAGATATGTATCTCCACTGGTTGATTCATTTTTATTTATGGACAAATATATTTTATCATACCATGTTGCACTGGTAGTTACGTTACCTTCATTTTTAACAATCCAGGAGATTTCCACATCCTGTTGATCTGTTTTATAGGAACCCGTTGATGGAATAGTAACAGTTGCAGTTGCATCGCCAACAGGAACTAGGGTCAGATCAAAGTATCCCAATTCTACAGCAGTTGTTTTCTGAAGCGTATTATTCTCTTCTCCTGAGGTACGTCCTGCGTAGTATTCGTAGATCTGATTATTCGAATCTACATATACATATACATAAATTTTATTATCCGTATAGTCCTGATTATAGATGTAACAGTCTTGATTAAATGTTGAATTCTCTCCGTTTGCAAGTCCAGTTTCAAGAGAAGAAGTATAACCATAGGTCTTTGTCTGGGGATCTGATGTCATTGTCGACCAACTGGCTCCTCCAGCGATATTTACATCAGAAATATAAATTAGATTATACCAGCTTTTTGGTGTAATACCTTCTCCGTTATTTTCAACCGACCACTGTACGTTTAGATAATTCCCTTCCATAACTGCATCTGCTACAGTAATTGATGTAGGAAGCAGATCACATGCATTCATTGTTATTTGGTTTGAATCATTAATAGCAGTAGGATAAATGAGTTCATTGTTATCTTCTATAACCTCATTAACATTTTCGCTTCCATCAACCTTAACCTTAACTCTGTATTGTCCACGAGTGAATGATGAAGGAACCGTAAATGTAGCCGTATATGTTTTTTCTGCTCCCGGAGCAATTGCTTCGGTATGTGTATAAGTTGTTACAGACAGCATTGCACCGCTTGTAAGGTCTATTTTTTGCAGATAGATTGTATCGTACCAATTTGGATCAGCAGAACCTGAATTTTGGTTTTGTACCGTTACAGTTATAGACGTTTCTGCTCCGATAGTCATAGTTTCGGGGAGAGAGATTGATTTTACAATAAGATCAGGAACTGTAATTTCGATTTGTCCTAGTCGGCGATATACATTATTATCTTCGGCTGATAGTGCAGTGGAACTATCATATTCGGTAACGACACTATCTGCGTCTGCTTTGACAAATACGTAGTATAAGCCCTGATCAATATCTGGTAGACTCAAATCGACAGTTTGAGTAAATGTTTGTCCTGTGGCACATCCACTTGAATAATATGCTCCTCCCCATACTTCGGCAAGTCCTTCCTGCAGGTTCTCTGAAGAATATAAATATACTTTTTGGTAGACAGACTTGCCGGAAGGTAAGTCTCCGTTTCCGTTATTTTGTACTGACCAGCTTAAAGAGACTGCTTCATTGGCTACTTGCGAAGGGACAACAAGATTATAAGGTTCCAGATCAATACATTTTACTTCAACTGTAGTCTCAGCTTGATAGGTATTATTGTCTGTTCCGTAATCTTCGTCATTTTTCTCCATTTTTACTGAGGTAGCATCGCTTCGAATAAACATATAGTATGTTCCAGGGGCAGGGATATTTGACGATAACGAAGCCGTTCCTGATGCCTCATTATAAGCATCCACTGCAAGATCTATACTGTGACCGTCAGAAAAAACATTGAGATCTGTAGTGGAATTAAATGTATTGTCAGAAGACAGATAGAAATAATCATACCAAGTGGATGTATTTTCTGTGCTAGTTGAGGCGTTTCCAGGTTTTTGGTTTAAGGTGAACCAGCTGTAGTTAAAGTTAGTATATGGCGTAATTATAGTTGGCAGAGAAATGGGGTGTTCTTCATTTACCTCCGTAACCATATCTGGGGCATCCGGTATTGTAAAAGTAAGTAGTTCACTTGTTGTAATGTTATTATCTCTTGCCTGATTAAATTCGCCTGCATTATTGTTATAGTCAAGTTCAATTTTGATATATCCTTCGGTAGCATTGGATGGAATTGCCACTCCCATGGTACGTATGGCTGTCTGATCAACAGGTAATGGGAATATGTATTGTTCTATGGTCCAATCGGCATTACTCCCTGCTACCTGTGTCCAGCTTCCGCTAAAAGTTCCCGTTTCAAAGGTTTCTGCACTTCCATCGGGGAAACTTATATCGTCAAGATAAACTGTGTCATTATAGCTATTAACGCTTCCGTCTTTAGTATATCTCCATCTAAAAGTATATGTTCCAGGGTCAACGACATTGTAAGAATATGTAGTCCATGAACCATTTCCTGCCCAAGCCTGACTATGAATTGTTTCCTGAGAATCATTAATAACATAAAATCTTAGATAGTCATATCCACTTTCTGAAGACGTTCGATATTTGAATGAGATTGTTCCTCCTTCGGCAGGTACTGTTTTGGATATTTCTATCCCAGAAGACTGACTGTGTGAGATACCACCAGATGCAGCAGTATAATCTCCTTCTCCTGCAGATTCTTCAGAAACGGTTGTGGTGGTATAACTACCCCAGTTTACACCGTCTTCTGAAAACCATGCTTTATTGTAAAACGGCACATTTGCCGGGATATTTGCAATTCCTGCCGGAGTTGAGCTTGGACCTGCGTTAAGCATAGTATAGGAGACTTGAACAGTTGTTCCCCATGCGGCATCTTCAGGAACACTTATATTTGTAGTAATCAAATCTGATGTATGGAAGGTTACATTTATTTTTTGAGTGTCATCGGTATTGAATATATTGTTATTTGTCTGTACGGCGTAGTTGGGATCAATATACTTATCATCACAGGATTCAACAATGTATCCGCCAGAATAATATTGTCCGCCTAAAAGATAGCTTTCCGGATCATTATTATAATTTCCTGTATCGGTATAAATTCTTAAATAATACTCTCCTTCCGGGATATTCCCTACTTCCAGTGTGGCTGTGACCTGAAGACTGCTTTCTCCGGCAATATCATCA
Organism: Verrucomicrobiota bacterium; assembly: GCA_034660375.1. GTDB lineage: Bacteria > Verrucomicrobiota > Lentisphaeria > UBA2565 > JAYEIY01 > JAYEIY01. The sequence goes on along the minus strand of JAYEIY010000300.1, from coordinate 28,932 downwards.
CTAATACTTTTGTAATTATTGTTTGCACTTGAACTTACTGGATATGAAGTATTGGTGGACACATTAACAAAGAAATACTTGTCATATATTGTAGATGTAGCGGCTATGCCTCCAAGATTATTCAGAGTATACGTAAATGTAAAATCTTCTCCTGTATATGCATTTGCATCATAACTGACAAGTGATGTAACGGTAAGATCTGCCAAATTTGGAGCTCTTAGAGTAATATTGGTTTCAAGATCATTGTTATCTTCTTTATCGTACTCTTCTATAGTATCATCGCAGTCTGTTGTTACACGCAACTGATAAGTCCCATCAAAATAGTTATCTATAGTGTTTGTGGTATATTCTCTCCAAACAAATTCGCCCTGTGCTAATTTGTCATAGACATTGAAATAGAGATTATCATCAGAGTTGTCTATAACCATTTTTCTCCAGAATTTTATTCGTGTTGACTTTGCAAAATCAACATCAGTAACAAGTTCGGCTGCTTGATCTGTGCCTATATTTGCACCAATTTGAGCAGCAATATTACTGTCGTGACCATCTGGACTTTCCTCTGAACCGACCGTTACCCAGACATCATCATTTCCGTTTGTAGTATTGCTTGTCCAGGCACCGAATGCATCAGCTATCGCTCCAGGTAATGCAGGAGAAGTTACGCTTTCAAAATCTTCTGTAATTATCGGAGCATCAACCCAGATATCCTCGCCTTCAGAGTACGTTGAATTTCCGTCTGCATCATAATAGAATAAGTCTGTTTGTTTTCCCGACTGTCCACTAACCGTCCATCCATCTCCACCATCATAAACTTTTTTGGAGGAGAAGCTATAATATCCGTTCCAGATATCTTCTCCGACAGTATAAGCATTGTTTGAATCCGCATCTCTGTAATAGAGGTCATTTCTTCCGTCAACATCATCTGCAACCCATCCGTCTCCACCATCATAGACTTTGGTATCCACTCCGTCTGTATAATGTCCATCATCGTCACCTTCTGCCCAAATATCTTCTCCGACAGTATAAGTTCCACTTGCATCTACATCATAATAATAAAGTCCTGTTTGAATACCTGATTGAGAAAAAGTAGTCCACCCATCTCCTCCGTCGTAAATTACTTCATTACTGTCTCCACGATTATAGCTATGTCCATACCAAACATCTTCTCCTGTGGTATAGGTATCGTTGTTATCTGCATCATAATAATACAGCCCTGTCTGACTTCCTGCTACATTTTCCGGTGCAGTCCATGAAGAATCCGAGCCACTGGTTATTTCATTATCATCTGTATCATTATAGATTTGATATCCCACGACAATCGAGACATCATCAATATATGCAAGATGATTATCGCCCGTACTGTTCGGTCCTCTATAGAATTTCCAACGCAACTGACGTTTCCCTGCCGGGATAGTGTATATTTGTTGTGCCCAGCTTGCATTAGAAGACCACGATCCATAGCGTGAAGTCGTGGATTTTTCTCCCAGATGATCTTTATGAGTTCCATTCTGATAGAGATCAAATTTGTCATTCCAGACTCCTATCAAATCTTCCGATCCCTGATTAGTAATTTTGTATGTTACATCGAGAGATTTTCCCCAGAAATATTCTCCTTCTACGGGTGCTCCGTTTTGAGAAAACTGTATTTCAGAAACAACTAAATCAGGTGCAGGAGTTGAGTTTACAGTCATGACATCGCTAAATACCAGATTATTTGCTGTGTCATCGTATTCATTGAAATCATCATCTTTATTTGTTTTCAACATGACGTACATATTTTTGAGATTTGTGTCCAAAGTAGGCATAGTAAATGTTTGTTCTGTCGTATAAGACTGTCCTGGACAAAGCATTCCGTCGATGAAAAAATAGAGATAATCATAATTTTCACACGAAAAACGCGTATAGTAAGTAAGAGTTCCCGCATCTACGGTTTTCGTAATACTTACAACAGAGAATTCATTATAGCCTATGGCTCCGCTTTTTAAAGATTTGCTTCCTCCGTCAACGGAAGATGCCTGAGTTCCATCCTGAGCCCAACCGATATTTCCTGCTGTTATCCAACCTGTAAGGTCAAAACCATCTGAGACGTCCTCAAAGCTTTCATTATCACCCCCAGGAAACTGAATAAAATCCAACCAGACATCATCATCATTATAACTTTGTACTCCGGTATTTTTAAATGCCCACGTAAATCTATGCTCTCCGGCTGTAACATCAATACTTTTTTGACTCCACGTATCTTGTGTTTCGTAGTAATGTCTAGTAGTATAGTTAAAGGTTTTTTCTGTTAAATAAGTATCACTTCCCTCAATTTGATCTTCGGAAAGGTACAAATCATCTTCCCAGTGAACTCCGGTGGGATAATCCCCGTTGTTGGTGATCGTATAATTTACTGTAACTTCATCTCCCCAATAAAAATCTCCTCTTGTATTACGGGTAACGGAATTAATAGTTGCTACAAGGTCTGCATGATCAGGTATTATAGCTGTAAATGTACTTCCTATGAATTTATTATTATCTTCATCTTCTTCTACAATATTCTGCCAGGAATCTCCATCTGTATAAACCCCTAATTTCATTGTTTTGTTGTCTGTATCCTGCTGCGGTACAGTAAATGTTTTTGAACGAATAAGAGATTCTCCTGGATAGATAATTCCATCGATAAAGAAGTATAATCTGTCATAACTTTCTGTTGAGGTCATATAGTAGAAAGAGAGATTCCCTGTTCCAGATCCTGCGTTACCTATTGTTGTTTTAAAACTAACTGCTGCATATTTATTATCGTCAAGACCTGTAGCTTTTATTGAATTGTTATCTTCTTCTCCCTGACCATTTGCGGAGTCCGCAATCCATTGAGTATCACCAAAATTCCACCAAGTGTCAGCAGGCGAGGAGGGAACTCCAGTCGTAAAATCTTCTGTTGCGGTTGAGTCATCAGATGCGGTATAGGAAAGATTGTCAATCCATACGGTATCCTGTCCGTCATAACCAGAAGAGTTTTTTCTGTAAATCCAGGTAAAAGTATGTTCTCCCTGCTTGATACCTGTTACATTTTGCTGATAAAACGTTTCTGCTGTTCCTGAATAATAATTGTAATACCCAAAATTTTGTGAAGTAACAGTAGAGTTCATATCTGCAATCTCATCATCTTCTTCAAGGAAATAGAGATAGTCACAAGTTAAATTATAAGAATTCCCATCCCACTTCAAAATTGCCGGAGCAAGTCCCTGATTTTTAATTGTCCAATTTGCCGTAATAGACTGTCCCCATGCTACCGATGTCGGATTTCCTTCTATTTCAATATTTGTCACAATCAGATCTGGATAATCCGGTTTATTTACAGTTACTGTTGTGGAAGCAAAAGTCTTATTATTATCATCATTATCTTCAGTAAATATATTATTAGTTGCGTCTGTCCATACTCCAAATTTCATTGTTGCGGTATCAGAGTCTTGATGTGCTATTGTTACTGTTTTTTCACGCTGAACAGATTGTCCCGGGAGTAATACTCCATCAACAAAGACATAAAGTCTATCATTAGATTCTGTAGACGTTTTGTAATAATAATCAACATCACAGCTTCCAGTTCCGTCATCACCCGTTGTTATTTCAACAGACATTCCAGCGTATTGATTATCTGCAAGTCCTACTGCCTTGAGGCAATATATATCATCATATCCAATTGTTGCATCAGATGCCCAATCTACATTCCCAAATAAAGTCCAACCAGATGCGGGAATACCGTCTGTGAATTTTTCTACAACCGTTGTAGAATTATCACTTGCCAGATATGTAAAATTATCAATCCAGACTGCATCATCCCCTCCCGAAAGAGAAAAATCCTTCTTAAATATCCACGTAATTATATGATTACCCGGAAGCAAATTATATAATCTATTAGAGACCCATCCCCCTGATTCACCAGAGTGAGAATCGTCATATCCATAATAATAATTTGCTTCTTCATTTGACGTTGTCATGTTTGTCGTCGTTGCATCCGAATTGAGTAAATAAAGATAATCGTGTGGAGTATTGTATTGTGTTGTATATTTGGGTATTGCAGGTTCATCTCCATTATTTGTAACAGTCCATTGAAGTACTACCTGCTCATCCCAGGTGACAGATGTAGCTGCATTTTCCAGTTGTACATTCATAACTTGCAGATCTGGATAATCTGGTTGATTGACAGAGACTGTTGATGTTGCAATCGTTTTATTATTGTCATTGTCATCATATTCATTTATTCTGTCATAATTTGCATCAGTCCATACAGCAAATTTCATATCTTTTGGACTGCTTGTTTGTTGGGGAACAGTTATTTTTGCAAGTCTTGTTACTGATTCTCCAGGGAGAAGGATACCATCTATAAAGACATATAATCTATCACTATTTTCTGTGGATGTTTTATAACGGTAAGTTATATCACTACTTCCAGAGCCATCATTTCCAGTAGTAATAGTTGTAGAGATTCCTGCATACTGATCATGATCCAAACCAATTGCTGTAAGAGAATGACTATCAGAATATCCGGTTGTAGCATCGGCAATCCAGTTAACATCTCCAAATGTAGTCCAACCGGAATCCGGAATACCTGTTGTAAATTCTTCTGTAACAGTAGAACCTCCTGCGTCCAAATATGAAAATTTATCTATCCATGCTGAATTGGTCCCTGCAGAACCGGAACTGTTTCGTCGGAATATCCATGTAATTATATGTTGTCCCGGCGATAGGTCAGATAAAGTATCACTATAAAATGATTCTGAAGTCCCATAATGATAATCATCATATCCAATTTGATAAGTAACTACACTGTTTGATGTTGTCATATCACTTTCTCCATCTGCATTTTCTAGGAGATAAAGATAATCGAAAATGGAATTATAATTATAATATCCTAAAGATGGTATTGCAGGTTCATCTCCATTATTTGTTACGGTCCATTGAAGTGTAACCTGCTCATCCCAAGATACGGATGTGGCTCCACTTCTCAGTTGTATATTACTAACCACTAGATCTGGATGATCTGGGATAGTAAGTTCCAGAGATGTCCCAAAATTTCCCGTGGTCCCCGTTCCAACAATTTCGTTATCGTCTTCCCCACCAAAAACTCCCTCATTAATATCTCCATCATTGTCAATTTCTAACGCTATCCAGTTTGTATCTACATAAGCTATGTCAGCAGGTATAGTGACTGTATAAGTTTTAACAAAAGAGTCTCCTGGTACTAATGGAGCGGGTGCATTTCCCAAGTCAAGAATCTCCCAAGATGCGTTATCGCCAGCAACCTGTGTCCATGTAGTACTTCTTACCCCCTCAAAATCTTCGGTAGAACCGTCTGGAAATGATATGTCATCAAGATATGCTACTCCTGAGTTAGAATAATTGGAGTGATAATATCTCCATTTAAAGGTATATGTCCCTTTTGTAAGTGTGTAAGAGTATTGATCCCAATCTGTATCATAAGTCCAGCTTGCACTATGTACTTCATTTTCTTCTGAGTCATAAATATAAAAATACAATCTATTACCATATTCTATTGTATCTGCAATATAGGAAAAAGATATAGTTCCCCCTTCTGCTGGTACTGTTTTTGTTGTTTCTATTCCTGCCCACGAATAGGTTCCTATAGACTCAATAGTAAATACCTTACTTCCTCCATGAGCATAAGTATCATATTCATTTTCTCCGAGATAAACATCTGATCCAAATGTATTATCCTGAGAAAGAAATATTCTATCATTAAACAATTTTGAAGAATCTGCGGTTCCCTCATTTTTTATTGTGTAGGTAAGAGTTGCCTCTCCTCCCAATTCATAAGAAGATTTATCCAGTGACATATCTATTACAACCAGGTTTGGTCTGTCTTTTGCGGTTATTTCCAACGGAGTAGAAGCAATTTCTGTATTATTCCCTTCGTTGCTGCCCTCAATGACATCTCCGCCGGTATCTGTTTTTACTACAATGTATTGAGTTCCAACTGCATTTTCGGGGAGTGTAATCGTTTCATTTACTGTGTAGGAAGTTCCTCTGGTTGTAGGATCTAGATCAGCATTAGAGTAATTAACTGTTGTAATATATTGTAGGTTACATTCTGCATTTGGATCATCTGTTATGTAGATCTTGTCATCCCAGTTACCCTCGGAAGAAATTACGGTTGTGGCGACATCTCCTTGATTAGTAACAGTCCAACTTACCGTAATCTCATCTTCTTCGGTAACATCCAAAGATCTTGCTGTTGCAATAGAAATGCTTGAAACAATTAGGTCGGGATATGACTTTGCATTTACAGTCACTTGATTGCCGGAAATCGTTGTAAAAGTATTATTAGTTTCTTCTGATTCAAAGACTTCAGAATTACTGTCCACTGTAAGCTCTACGTTATATGTTCCTGCCGGCGTTCCTTCCGGCACGGTTATATCATTTGTAATTGTAATTGGATACTGATCGTTAAAGACACGTATGAGATAAACATCAAAATTATTACTACTTTCTCCATCAACCCAATAATCTGCTGTCAGTACTGCATCATCCTCTATTATATTGATATACCTATACATTATAACATTTTCACCTACGGCTATTGTTTCAGGACCTGCCGCTGCATAGGTTCCTTCATTCACTTTTACAGACTGAATAACTGCATCCTTGTCTGCTCCTGTGTCTGCTGCTAAATAATACCAAGTATTATCTCTGCCAGTCCATCCTCCGCCGTGTTCAAAATTTTCTGTCCATAAATCTGTATCCTGAGCTTGATTCTGAACCTTTATATTGTCTAAATAAAAACGATGATCAACTTCATCTGAGGAACTATTTCTTTTAAATGATATAAATAATTTATAATAACCTGATTTTATTGATGACTGCCAGATATTGTACCAGCTAGAATAAGTATAATCACTGGCATATCCGCTATAGCGTCCATTAAAATAGTATGTTCCCAGATTTGTTGTATTACCTGCTCCTGTCGGGACTAACTGAGTTTTTATATTCAGAGAACTATCTATTTCAAATGGCCAATCATTAGTATTGTTTGTAAAAATTGATACTGTTTTAAACTGTTCTCCAGGATCAACCGTTACGTCTCCGCGTCCTTTCTCAATTGCATTTACTGCAACTGAGGATACCTGTGCATCAGGAAATGATGAAGACTGCACGGCTGAAAATTTGATATTGTAATCTTGTGTTCCCCATCCATACACTTTAAAAACATACTCTCCATCCCGTGCTGTCGAATATTGAAATATTTTTTCATATCCGCCTGTTATATAAGATCCTGACGAGCTATAAAGACTGGCACTTACATTTGAACTAATCTTATATTTATAGTAATTTCCATTGCTTCCCGAAAATTTAAAATAATCTTCGTCTCCATTTACTTCCAAAGAACCAGAACGTATCCCACTTTCTGTTATTATATCTGCCGTCTTGACCGTAGCAAATGTATTTCCGTGGTCATCTTCTACATTTTTTGAAATATCAATGGTATAATCACCTTTACCGCAATCCCAGCCGCCATAGACTTTGATGTAATAAGTTCCTCCTGATGCAGTACTGAAGGAAGTATCATCCGATGATGATTTTATTGATGTCGTTCCATCTGTATCATAAATTCTAAAAGCACTCCCCCACACACTATTTTTAAGTATATAAGAGGTCTCTGCAAGAAAAGCAACAGAAAAGAAATCTACGTCACCTCCATTATTCTCCCCGCCATAAGAATCTATAGTTCCTGAAACACTGCCTGCTCCGTCTCCGTCTAAAGTAATACTTCCCACATTTCCACCGTCATGACTATCACTCCAATCAGGATCTTCTGCAAACAATGATGACAAACACACTAACAACATACATAATAAAATTGTTAAACCTATACTTCGCTTTTTAAATCGAATCATCTTTTCTTCTCCTATTATTAATGTTAAAAATTTAACAAATAAAATTTTACTACCTTTTATTATAGCATATAAAAGGAAAAGGTCAATCTCTTTTTTGCTTTTTTATAAAATTACTTTACTTATTTCACTTTATAGAAATCAGATTTAATTTCCTTGTTTTTTCTTGTTTTGGTATTATTTTATTTTGTAAAGATTTATATTGCATTTTAAAATAAACTCTGCACGAAAAGGTTTTTAAAAAGTAAAACCCTTTTCATAAAGGTTTTCTAGGTTCAAAATCAGAGATTTTGACCTTTATTTGAGATAAATACTGACTCGTTCATAATGATTTTTAGTATTATTTGCTCAAAAAAACAACTGCAAACAGAATATTTAGACTTAAAAAATGAATAAAAGACTAACAACAAGTGTATATACGTTTAAAGATATTTTAGATGGGAATTTTCTATATATCGACAAAACAAAAGAGATTTATGATTTAATTCAGAATCCAAAGGGAATGTACTTCCTTTCACGTCCCCGAAGATTTGGAAAATCCCTAATGCTTTCCACTTTTAAATCCATTTTTTCAGGGGACAAGGAGCTTTTTAAAGGACTCTATATATACGAACAGGATTATGATTGGAAAAAGTATCCTATTATTAATCTTAACCTTGGCAATATTAGTGCCCATACTGCCCCGGATCTGGAACGTCACTTAAACTATAAAATTGATGATATTGCGACCTTACACAAAGTTGAATTAAAACGTGATGGAGCAGCAGAAAAATTTGAAGAATTAATAAACATTTTATCTGAAACTGATAAAGTTGTTATTTTAATTGACGAATATGATAAGCCCATTTTAAGCAATGTTTTAAATGACAATATACATAAAATAAAAGAGACCTTGAAGGGCTTTTATTCTGTTATTAAAACTGCCGAACCACATTTACGTTTTTCGATGATGACAGGAGTAAGCAAATTTTCTAAAGTTTCTATTTTTTCAGAATTAAATAATCTTGATGATTTGACTATGAATACAAAATATTCTACCATGCTTGGTTTTACACAAAATGAGGTGGAATCTTATTTCAAAGAAAGAATTGCAGAGATTGCAGAAGAACGCAACAAAGATCAAAAAGAATTGATTGCAGAGATAAAAGAATGGTACAATGGATATAGGTTATCAAAAAAGGCTATAACTGTCTACAACCCTGTTTCTTTGACCAAATTTATGATGACAGGAGAATTTGATAATTACTGGTTTGAAACTGGAACTCCCACATTTTTACTAGAATTGATGCGTGATAAGAACTATGACATAAAATCTCTGGAAGGTTTAAAACTAGATGCGATGGCATTTTCCGCTTACGAAGTTGAGCGTTTAAGAGTTGAACCACTACTTTTTCAAACTGGATATGCAACAATTGTTGACTACAACGAAGAATATGATGAATATACCCTCTCTTATCCAAACAGAGAAGTAAAAAATGCATTTTTAAGGTATTTGGTAGATTATTATACTCCAATGACAAAAGAGCTTGCCCCACAGTATTTGAATGAGCTTCAACGGGCGATTTTGGCTAATGATATTGATAAATTCATGAAAAATCTTAATGTATTTTTTGCCAATATTGATTATGATCTGCATATTGCCAATGAAAAGTATTATCAGACAATTTTCTATCTTGTTTTTGCCTTGTTAGGTGTTAGAATTAAAACCGAAATAAAAACAAATAAAGGTCGTATAGATGCTGTTATAGAAACAGACTCACACATCTACATATTTGAATTTAAACTCTTTGATTCTGCGGACTCCGCAATTAAACAAATTAAAGAAAAACAGTACTATAGAAAATATGAATTATCAAAAAAGAAAATTATTCTCGTAGGAGTTGCATTCGATAAAGAAATGCGAGAAATGAACGATTGGAAAATAATTAAAAATTGTGAAAACATATAAAAGAAAAGGGAAAAAAATATGAGTGAAACAGAACAGGAAATAAAAAAACAGATTTCTAATGACATACCGGCTAATATAGAAGATTTAATGCATTCTGCATATCTCCAATATTCTCTGAGCGTTAATATCGGTCGTGCAATTCCAGATGTTAGAGACGGATTAAAACCTGGAAACAGGCGTATTCTCTACGCGATGAGACAACTCAATCTGACAAAATCACATGCCTATACAAAATGTGCAAAAGTTGTCGGAGAAGTAATCGGTAATTATCACCCCCACGGGGACCAGTCTGTATATGATACGCTTGTCAGAATGGCTCAGGATTTCAATATGCGCTACCCTCTCATTGACGGACAAGGGAACTTTGGTAGTATTGATGGAGATGCAGCGGCGGCATATCGTTACACAGAATGTCGCATGGAAAGACTGACAGAAGAGCTTCTGACTGACATCAACAAAGACACCGTTGATATGGTTCCAACCTTTGATGAAACAACACTGGAACCGACTGTTTTGCCTGCAAAATTCCCTAATTTACTAGTAATGGGAGGCACAGGTATTGGTGTAGGAATGGCAACAAGTATTCCGCCGCATAATCTTGATGAAGTTATTAATGCCACCGTTCATCTGGTAGATACTCCAGATTGTGATGCTATGGACTTGATGGGACATATTCCGGGTCCAGATTTTCCTACGGGAGCAAGCATTGTTGGAAAGCGTGCAATTCAGGAACTTTACACAACAGGACATGGCATTATACGGATCCGTGGAAAAGCAGAGATAATAGAAGAAAAATCAGGTGCCGAAAAGATTATTATTACTGAACTGCCATACATGGTAAACAAAGAACGCCTGATTCTTAAAATTGCTGATCTTGTTAAAAATGATATAATTACAGGGATCTCAGCATTAAATGACATTTCCAGTAGCCGAGTAGGCATAAAAATAGTTATAGATGTGAAACGTAATGCCTTTGCAAATATTGTTCTTAATCGCATATACAAACATACTCCTTTGGAGCATAGTATGGGTTGTCAGTTTTTGGTTGTTGATAAAAACCAGCCACGTCAACTCAACCTGAAACAGCTTCTTCAAGCATACATTGATCATCGCTACGAAGTAATATGCCGCAGAAATATGTTTGATCTCCGAAAAGCGGAAGCCCGTGCTCATATTCTTGAAGCACTCCGTATTGCCGTCGACAATCTCGATGAAGTAATAAAAATAATCAGACATTCAAGGACAAAAGATGATGCATTTAAAGCACTAGTTGAAAGGTTTGAATTTTCAAAAGAACAGACAGATGCCATTCTTAATATGCGCATGCACCAGTTGACGGGTCTTGCAATAGAGGCTTTAAATGAAGAATATGATGAGTTACAAAAAGTAATAACATATCTTAAGTCACTTCTTGCCAGTCGTGAATTAACCCTAGAAGTCCTAAAAGAAGAACTCCTTGAAGTAAGAGATAAATATACCTCTGAAAGAAGAACTATAATCCTTCCTGATGAAGAAGACTTTAACTATGAAGACCTTATTGCCAGAGAAATATTTGTACTTACAATCTCTAAAGAAGGTTATATTAAACGAATGAAGACCGAAACTTTCAGGACCCAGCATCGTGGAGGCAGGGGAGTTATTGGTATGCAGACAAAAGAGGATGATTATGTAGAACATCTCTTTACCGTATGCTCACATGATTACATTCTGTTTTTTACAAATAAAGGAAAAATGCGCTGGCTCAAGGTCTATGAAATTCCAGAGGGATCACGAACCTCAAAGGGGAAGGCTATTATTAATCTTCTACAGCTTGAAAAGGGTGAATCTGTTCGTGCAATGATTACTGTCGATGAACTTGATGTAGAAGATAAATATATTATTATGGCAACAAAAAAAGGAATAATCAACAAAACAGAATTGCGAGCATTTAAAAATCTTAGAAATGCAGCCCTTAATGCAATAAAGCTTGATGATGATGACGATCTCATTGAAGCTAAACTTACAGATGGCGAATCTGACATAATAATATCAAGTACCCATGGACGTGCCTGCCGATTTAAGGAAAAAGATGTACGCCCAACAGGACGAAATACCCGTGGCGTTCGCGGAATAAGACTCGCCAAAGAAGATCAACTGGTCGATATGTCTGTCGTCAAAGAAACCGATGACCTCTTTGTAGTAACTTCTCAGGGTATGGGAAAACGAACTCATCTAGGAAAGGGAAATGCTGAGGAAGACAAGGACATCATTGGTGGATACAGATTGACAAAACGCGGTGGAAAAGGCGTAATCAACATAAAATTGAAAGAAGATGACAGCGTTGTCGGCGTACTGCAACTGAATGAAGACGTGGAAATAATGCTAACCACCGTCAAAGGACAGCTCGTAAGAATTCCGACAGAACAAATAACGCCGAAAGGAAGAGCAACCCAGGGTGTCCGTGTGATGAGACTTAAAAAAGATGACTATATCAGCGGAGTAAGCAAAGTAATGAAACTGGACGAAGAAGATGAAGAGTCAGGTGAAGAAGTAGTAGATCCTGAAGTTGAAAACATCGAAGAGGTAGTAGTAGAAGAAAATGTAGAAACGCCTGAAGTTGAAGAAACATCTGAAGTAAATGAAGAAGATTTAGATAAAGAAAAGGAATAAAAAGATGCATTTTATAAATCCAAAGAATGATTTAGCATTTAAAAGAATATTCGGAGACTCTAAGAAGACAGAGATTCTTATCAGTTTTTTAAATTCTGTATTAGAACTTCCAAGGAGGATTGTAAAAGTAGATTTAGTATCTCCTTATCAAGTTCCTCGAATAAAAGACTTGAAATACACATCACTGGATGTCAAAGCCGTTGATGAACTTGGCAGAGAATTCATTGTTGAAATGCAAGTTGAAGGCAATGAAAGTTTTGGGAAGCGAGCCACATATTATCTGGCAAAAACCTATGTGGAACAAATAAAAATAGCCGAAGACTATCAAAAACTAAAGCCGGCATATTTTATAGGGATTCTAAACTTTAACCTCTTTGATGGCGATTCTTTTTTAACTCGGCATATTATGATAAATCAGGAAACAAAACGCCAGGACTTAAAAGAATTTGAATTCAACTTTATTGAATTAAAAAAATTCAATAAATCAGAGGATGAACTTTCATCTATCATTAACAAATGGATTTTTTTCATAAAAAATGCGGGAGAACTGAATGTCATTCCAGCGTGCATTACTGAATCCGAAATTTTAGAAGCCTTTAATGTTGCAAGTCAAATAAACTGGTCAAAAGAAGAGTTAAATGCATATGACTATTGGAGTGGGAAAAAAGGTGATGCAAAATGCCATATTGAAACCGCTGTCAATAAAGAAAGAAGAAAGGCTCAAAAAATAATAGACAAAGAAAGAAAAAAAGCTGAGGAAGAAAGAAAAAAAGCTGACAAACAAAGAAGAAAAGCTGACGAAGAAAAAAGAAATATGATAGCTGCAATGAATGACAATGGATTAGATGAAAATCAAATATCCACTTATACAAGTCTTTCACTTAATGAAATAAAAGAAGTATTAAAAAATAAAAATTAAGTTAACACATGAATTATCTTAAAGCTGTACTTTTTGATTTAGATGGCGTACTTATATCTACGGATGAATTACACTATCAATCGTGGGAAATGCTCACAAAAGATGAAGGGATATTCTTTGATAGGACTATAAATCGAAGATTATTGGGTGTAAGCAGGATGTCTTCACTCGCAATAGTTCTTGAAAAAGCAAATAAAACCTATAATTATGAAGAAAAGAAGGCTCTGGCAGCTCTTAAAAACAAGTACTATATTGAAATGGTGCAACAATTAACTCTCGATGATCTTCTACCGGGAGCAATACAGCTTATTGAAAATCTAAAAAACAATAATATTTTGACAGCCGTTTGTTCCGGGAGCAAAAATGCCCGTTACATTTTAAAACATCTGAATATGCAAGACATGTTTATGGCAATAATTGATGGCAATGATATAACAGAAACCAAACCGAATCCACAGATTTTTCTAAAGGGGGCAAAGCAACTCGGAGTTTCTCCCAGTGAATGTGTGGTTGTAGAAGATGCCGAAGTCGGAGTAAAGGCAGCACTAAATGCAGGTATGAAAGTAATTGGTATTAACAAACAACCATTTGACAATTACGTGGATTATTATAGTGACTCTTTGGAAAAAATAAACATACAAATAATACGGGACCTTTAAATGGAATTAATTCTTAATGAAATAGAAGTAAGAGTCTTGGGATGTCTATTGGAGAAAGAACAGATTACTCCGGATAATTATCCTCTTTCCCTAAATTCGCTAAAATCAGCCTGCAATCAAAAATCAAGCAGAAGCCCCATTATGTCCCTTGAAGAAAAAGATATAGCCAGAGCTATATTCTCCCTGAGAGACAAAAAACTGGCAATTGAACAAACAACTGTCGGAAGTAGAACAGCAAAATATGCACATTGCATAAACAGAGTATTTGATTTTTCTGCACCTGAATTGGCGGTCTTGTATCTTCTCTTTGTACGTGGACCTCAAACAGTTGGAGAACTCAGAAGTCGTTCATCACGCTATTACGAATTTGCTAATTCAAATGAAACATCTCAAACTTTAGAAAAACTTACCAAAAAAGAAGATGGACCCTACATAACTGAACTCCCCGTACAACCAGGAAAAAAGGAACCTAGATATGCACACCTTTTTAGCGGAGAAGTCGAAATAAAAATACAAGAATCCTCCATAAACCCCAACCCCAGTGCAGCCGTTCGCGAAATTCATGCAGAAAATGAAAGAATCAGCAAACTCGAAGAAGAAGTCGAAGTTTTAAAAACTGAGATAAATGATTTGAAAAAAGAGTTACTAGAATTCAAAGAACTGTTTTAACGTCCAATTTCGTAAAGATATTCTGCGTAAAGTTCCATGTAGCCAGTTTTTTGTTGTATAAGAGTAACTTTACTGTTTTCAAGACTGTTTTGACTTCGGATTAGCTCAAGGATATCTATTTCTCCGTTTTCCCATCTATCGTTGAAAAGCATTACCTGCTTTTTTTGAAATGTTATCTTTTTACCCTGTATTTTTATTGCCTTTACTCGTTCCCTAAGGTAGAGAAGTAGTTCTTTTATTGTTTTTATTTTATTCTGTTTTAAGATATAATAATCAAGTTTTTTCTCGCTTATATTATAGAGTTTGGATTGATAATCAGCCTTAAAACTTCTTCTACCCAATTCCCATCTTGCAGTGAGCATGTAAGTTTGCTCATCATCTCCATTAAGGTTAACAGTCGCTCCCCTACTATCTTTTGAAAACTTTGCAGAGAGAGAAACATCCGGATAGAGACTGTATTTTGCAATCTCTGCATCCAATTTATATTTGTGTAAATAGAGTTTATTATTCAGAAAATCTTCATGATTATTTAGGGCAAAATCAATGTCATCTGCCGAACTCCGATTGGTTATTTTAAAATCAAATTGTTTGGAAATAGAAACATTTTCTTCAATTGGCATACCAAGGATCTCTTTAAGTGAATCTATTTCTCTTTCTATTATTCTTTCCGCTGTAATCAAGGAGAGTTGATTGGAAGGAACCTCTATTTCGGCGGTTGCTATATCAAGAGGATTTTCTTTGGCTCTGGCGAATTCTAAATTTCTTTTTGCCTGTTCAAGTCGTCGTTGCTGTATTGTCATAGACTGCTGAAAGCGTATTATTTTATAGAAAGATTTTTTTACTGAGAATATTAATGAACGCCTTATTTTTCTTAAATTATTTGCAATAATTATTTCGTCAATTATGCTATCATCTATAATATTTGTATTTTCAAGCCTTGAATCACCTCCAAGAATCTGTTTTGATAGAGTTATTGACATTCCTGATGAATCTGATTTGTCATCGTAATCAAGACTTGCATCGGCAGACATACTGACATTTAGTCCATTTCTAAATTCTTTTGAAAGAGTAATGCTATTTGACGTTTCATCTTCTTTCATTGCATAATCTGAGTTTGCATTAAGGGAAAAAGCAAACGCAGCTTGTGCTTCTATTGTGTTCAGTTCCTGCCGAAGCAAATCAATTTTTTCTTTTTTCAATTCCGGAGAATTTTTCAGAGCATATTCTATACAGTTTTGTAAAGACATAGTTTTTTCTTGTCCAACAAGCAAAAAACATATAAAAAGGACTATAAAAAAAGTTGTTATTTTATTCATATCTTAGAGCCTCCACAGGATTCTGATTAGCGGCTTGATGTGCCGGGTAAATCCCAAAAATCAAACCTGTTATGACTGCTGCAAATACGGCTACAATTACCATTAACGGAGAAAATACAATAGGAATTTCAAAGACAAGACATACCGCTATTACGCCTACTGCAGCAAGGATTATACCCAAAACACCTCCAGAAACAGAAATTATCACAGCTTCAGAGAGAAATTGGAATAAAATGTCGTGCTTGGATGCTCCTACCGCTCTTCTAATACCAATTTCCCGAATCCTTTCGATTACAGATGCAAGCATAATATTCATAATGCCAATTCCTCCCACAATTAAAGCAATTGATGAGATGCATATTGTGAGTACATCCAGCAATTTTTGAGATTGTTGTTTTTGTTTTAATAGATCCATAGGAATTATTATACTAAAATCGTCAACTTCTGCATGAGTTGCCTTTAACGTCCTCTTGATTGTTTTTCCGGCGGTATAAAGAAGATCTTCAGATATAAGTTGCAATTGAATCTCGTCAATTTTACTTCTAAGATCAATAGAAGCGGTTCTTGCTACCAGTGTTCTAAAAGGAATTAATATCGTATCATTTGGGTCTTTAAGATCAGTTGCCTCAAGTTCTTTAAAATCAATATTTTTTTCTTCCAGTATCCCTACAATCGTATAAAATGCACCACCCGCAAGGAGTTTTTTTCCTATAGTCTCCTGAGGAGCATGAGCCATTATTTTTTCTGCAGTGCGCATTCCCAACACAACAACAGGAGTACTTTCCTCTTGATCTGAAGTATTAAAAAATCTTCCTTTCAAAATTTTAAGATTGTTTACTTGCAGATAATCCCCCCCTACTCCCATTATTTTTGAATTAATTCTTTTTTCACCATAAAGAACATTCATTTTGATATCCCTGATATATGCTAAATTTTTTATTTCTTTTTTAAGATTATTTTTTAGACAATTCAGATCTCTGAAAGAAAGTCCTGGAGAGCCTTCCATTCTGGCACTGGTAAGTTTCTCACTTTCCAGCTTTTTATCCTGAATTTTTACCAGATTTGCCCCGAGTGCCCGGATTTGGTTAGCCTGTTTCTTTTTACTACCTATCGAAAAAGAGGACATTGCAATAACGGAAGAAACTCCAATGATTATTCCGAGCATTGTAAGAAGTGTCCTAGTTTTATGCGCAGCCAAACCTTCCCTGATTCCTATTCGTAAAAGATCGCGCAAACTCAAATGATTTTCTTCATAAGAAATTTCATATTTGTTCCTTTCCTTGATCATGTCTTTTTGAGACAAAGCATTTTTAGATTTATCACTAATAATCTTACCGTCAGAAATGGTTATTGTGCGATCTGCTTGCTCAGCAACGGCTGAATCATGAGTAACCATGATAATTGTGTTGTTTTGTTCATGAAGCATCCGGATAAGATCCATTATTTTTGAACTTGTGTGTGAATCAAGATTACCGGTGGGTTCATCGGCAAGAATAATATCCGGTTTATTGACAAGAGCCCGTGCAATTGCAACACGCTGAGCCTGTCCTCCCGAAAGCTCAGAAGGCATGTGATAAAGTCTGTCAGAAATTCCTACTTTTTTTGCAAAGTGTGCAGCTATTTCGAGCCTTTCTTCGTTTAAAACTGCACTATAAGAGAGTGGAAGGGCAATATTTTCAATGACATTCAGATCACTTAAAAGATTAAACTGTTGAAAGACAAACCCGATATATTTATTGCGAAGTGTAGAAAGTTTTTCATCAGAGATTTCACCCGTATTTGTTCCTTCTATCAGAAATTCACCATCTGTCGAGATATCAAGAAGCCCTAAAATATGCATAAGTGTCGACTTCCCAGAACCGGATTTGCCGACAATTGATAAGAACTCTCCCCGACTAATCTCAAGATCAATCCCGTCAACAGCCCTCACAATATTATCTCCCATAATATAATGTCTTTTGAGCTGTTCTATTTTGATTAAAATGTTGTCCATTAAATATATTTTAGCTTTTCTGCTTAAGGGTTAAGTGGAATTGTAATTTCGGCTGACATCCCCGGTTTCAGAGCAGGATTTGTTTTCTGCAGTTCTATTTGTGCATTATAAACAATTACATTGGAGTCTTTGCCGGCTCCAGCTGTTGGATCTATTTTTTGCCTATCTTTTCCTATACCACCTAGGTGAGTTATTTTCCCATTCATTTCGACTGTTGGTAATGCCGGAATCTTTATTTCAGCCTTCATCCCCTTTCTAAGATAATGTAAATCAGCCTGATTTACAACAAATTCTATTTCCATTTTGTTTGGGTTGATTATATCAGCAACGATATCATGTGCCCACTTTTCTTCACCTAGTTGAAGCAATCGTGTTTTCCCTCCCGTCCTCCAACTTTTATAGCTTCTAATTTTAAAAATTCCATTAGAAGGGGCTTTAGAAACAGCATTTTTTATTTCTTTTTTATTATAGTCAAGGTGAAACTTTTTTTCTTTCATTCTCATAGAAGCTGTAACTATCTGTTTTTTGACCATTTCCAGCCTTCTTTTCATTCTATTTTTGGATGTATTTACAAGATTCTGTGCTTTTTCTACGGTCTTTTGCAATTCTATTTTTCTTTCCTCGTCTAATCCCTGCATTCTTATTGTTTTTTTTATTTTCAGTTCAGCTAGATATATTTTAGAATTATAGACTTTGTTTTTATAAGATTTAAGAACCGTTTTAGATATAAAATCCATATCAAAAAGCTTTTTCTTTCTCTGACACTTATCTTGTGCTTCAGACAAATCATATTCAGCATTTTTTATATCAATATCCAATAATTCTATTTCTTCAGAATCTGGTTTACTAAGTTCTATTATTCTTTCCGTTTCTGCATGCTTTAGTTCTGCCTTAAAAACTTCAATTTGTTTTTTTTCTTTAAATTCAGTAAAATCATATTTTGCCTTTAATATTTCTTCTTCAATCTGTGCTTTCATATAATCGAGAGAATTCCTTTCTATTACCTCTGCAATATTTTCAGTATTTAGACGCAATACAGAATCTCCCTTTTTTACAACTTCTGCGTGTTCTGCAAGTTCAACAATCCTCCCATGAATATTTGCTTTTACCGGATTGAATTCAGAACTACTAAAGACCCCACGCAAGTGTATATAAGCACCAACAGAGGTCTTTTGTGTAGGAATCGAATTATCCTTCTCTTCAGAATCAAAAATCCCTTTGAAAAAAAATAGTGTAAAAATAAAAATCATCACTATAATGTAAAAATATTTTTTTTTCATATCTAAAAAGGAAATATTATTTTTGCCGTACTACCTGGCTTTAAAGATAAATTTAAGGAGTCTATTTTTATGTGTGTTTTGAATATGACTTCGCCCAATGGCTCATGTGATGAATAAAGCCCCGACTGACTGTCTTTACGTTTCTTATTATGAAATAAAAATCCAATTTTTTCAATAGTTCCATTTAATGATTTATTTTGTAAAGAAGGAACAACAATTTTTACTTTCATATTTTCTTGTACTCTTGAATAATAGTATTCAGGAATATCTATAGAAACACTCATCTGGGACAAATCTGGGATAGACATTATTCTAAACTTTGAACCTACCAGACTTCCAGTATTTACTTTTGATATTTCACCACTATTCCATATTTTTTCATAAATAATAATTCCGTCTGCGGGGGACTTAAGTACATAATTTTCTTTACGTCGCAGACTCTTTCTCAAGCGCCGTTCTACCTGGCTCAGCCCTATTTGTGTTTTTTTTATCTCATTCCTTTTCTGAATGTATCTATAATCATGCTGTTTCTTCAAAATTCTAACCTTATTTGCCTGTTTTAAATAATCTAAATGCGCTTTGCTTCTTTCAATCTTTCCCGCCCCTCTTTCAGAGCGTAAGAGATTTATTTTATTTTTTTGAATATTCAACTTAGCTTTAGCACAATTTCGTTCCAATTCGTTCAATTCATCTGGCGACTGAGCAATCTTTTTTCGTTTCTTGTATCTAAGCAACTGTTTTTCCAGTTTTTCACTGTTAAGTTTTGCCTTTTTCAGGCTAAGCCTTGCGGAAAACATTTTTTTATAGTCAAGTGCATTCAAAACTACTTTCATGTTGAGTTCTGCAATCTTCATTAAATTCTCTTGTTTTCTTAAAGTGAATTTTGTTTCTTTTTTCATCAATTCAAATTCTTTTTCCTCTTCTTCCAACGTAGCTTTCTGTTCTTCAAGTTGAGATTTTATCTCTTTTATTTTTTTGTCAATTTCTGTAGTATCCAACTTTGCAACAATATCTCCTTTTTTTACAGTTGAATGCTCTTCCTCCAGCCATTTGACTTTAGGCCACGGCCAAACAACTCGACCTATATATATACCAATTGATTTTGTAGGAATAATGGTACCCGTTTCTGAAAAAAACTCCGAATCATCTCTCTCTTCATCTTTTTTCCCATAATATTTTCTGTACGGTCGGATTATCATACCAGCAAAATCTTCATTGTCTGCAATTAAAAATCCATCACAAAAAGTCCCTTTTATTTTATATTTTTTGTTGGTATAGATATAATTTAAATTATTTTCAGAAATTAAATATCTTAATGGTATCGCCGGCCCAAAAATAGGTTCTTTTGATTCTATTTCAGCTCGACCTCTCATGCCTGGTTTTATCCAATCCATTTTTTTTTCTGAACTTATCACAACATCAAATACTTTTACACCAAATTCTTTGTTTGAAGTACCTCTTGAAGACGAATCTTTCTCGGCAAGATCATGTGACATGGGACTTATATTTTTTATGGAACCTTTAATTGGAATCTGATTCTTCCCATCAATAAATAATGTAACCGTATCCCCATCTCTTAGATTTTTTTTATCTGCGTTTGAAAGAACTCCCTTAAATTCCAGAGTATTTACCTGTGGAATTTTCAGAAATGTCATATTTTTGAATAGTTTTGCTCCTAATTCTATATCTCGCCATGCGGTATTTGCATATTTTATGTATCCTCCGGCAGGCGCAAGAACAAGAGTATTTTTAATATCATCTTTTTTCTCTTCTATCTTAGTCTCTATTATTTTGAGCCTAGCTTTTGCACCCTTTCTTTTTATTTTTGCAATATTTTTGTGCTCTTTTAACTCATTCTTGAGCTTTTCAATTTCCATTTCAACATTTTCAATTTTAAACTCTGTTATCTCAAGATTTGATTTTGATACAGTCAACTCAGTATAATCAAGGTCATTCTGAGCATATTCTTTTAATGCATTTTTCTCAAGATAAGCATATTTATAATGCTCAAGAGTAGCCATAGAAATCAGCTTGTTTTTATATCTCTGCTGAGCCTTATCATATTCTTCCTGTCCCGTAAGTGCATTTAATTTAGCTACTTTCAGCCTACCCGCAGCAATTTTAACTTCATTGGGATTAGGAAGTGATTTAAGACGGGTTAATTTAGCTTTAAGAACGGACTTCTGCGAAAAAAGATTTTTTAGATTATCCTGCATCTCAAGAGCATTTGAGTCAATTTTCTGAAGCTGTTCATCAAGACGAGCAGCAATAACATCTTTCGTTTTCAAAAGACCATTAAGTTGAAAAATAGCTGAATCAGAATCAAATTCTGCTATCTTCTCTGATTCTTTTACATATTGACCATCTTTGACAAGAAAACTTATCGGAAGCCAAGCAACTGGAACCGAAATAGTTTTCGATTCCTCTGCCAATACTCGAACATCAATAGTTGTTCTATAATGCAATGATTTTGTCTTTATCTGATATGCTTGAAGAGAAAAAATAAAAACGAAAAAGACACCAGAACAGAATAATTTAAAGGAATTAATCTCTAAAAAGAATTTCCTTTTCTTTTTTTCCATATATAACATTTTCTATGGGGTGATAATTAGAATTAATTAAATAGTAAAGATTCCGTTCATCATCAACTCCGAACTTCCCTGCCGCAAAATCAAAAATGACTTGGGGAAAAACAATCCAATCTCCATTTACCTTAAGATTTTCAAGATTTTTATCTGCTATTTCTGAAAGAATATCGGAAAACCCTCCGCGAGGTTTTTTTGATGGACGATTATCATGTGTTTTCTGTAATTCTTCAAACGAATTTACACCTAATTCAACAGGAACATTGTCTGATATACCTAAAATAATACCACAATCCATATCATCCCCCTTATCCGAATACGGTTCAGCAAGAATAACGCTTGACGACAGTCCGTCCAGACCTTCCAAAATAGCCCTTTCTATTGGAATTGTATGCAATCCTACAAGATATCGTTTTCCGTCTTTTAGATATGTTAAATCCCCGGGATGTACATTAAGGCATGGAAAGTCTCCGGTGATATTGGTTAACGGAACAAAACCAGCAAGTATTCCAAAATCAATAGTATAGTCTTTTAACTGCTCTCTTAATGCATCAGTCCACGCTTCCCTGACCTTTTGTCCTTCTGCAGTACGTATTGTTATACGTTTCAATCCATTTTTATTATAAAATTCTCTAATATCATTTTCCACAAGGGGGATATTGTATGTTTCTGCAATCTGCCCTGCCCTACTTTGCTTGGGACGATCTGTGATAATTGCAGTTATATTAAATGCTGCGGTATTTTTTTCAGCAGTCCATTTTTCAAGAATCTTTTCTGCATTTGTGCCAGACCCACTCACAAAAATAACAGCATTCTTTTTTGCTTCACTCTTTTCTAATAATGGTTTTATTTGCATGTTAATTTTAATTTTTTTATTGTTTATTTTATAAAATTCTTCTTTTTCAACCATTCTTGTACTACTTTTATCTCATTATCTTGCTCTATCAATTGTGATAAAAATTTTTGATAATTGTTATTCAAATCATAACGTTTCACATTATGCACTTCTTTACGTTTTACTGGTAAATTATATTTTTTAAGTGAAATCTTATTTGCCTCTGCCCTTTCTATTAACCAGGTTTCTAAGACTGGTTTTATCATCTGTAAATATTTGTTTTTATAGTCCCGGTGTTTAAAAAACTGACAGAAGATAAACTTTGAAGTAATTCATAATTTTGAAGCTCTCGTGGTTGATTGCTCTCTGGATCTTCGTCAATCATTCCCATTGAATTACCTTTTGAATCCCGCAAATGATTTAAAACATTTCCTTTTCCTTCCTGATGCTGTATTATCTTTTTATCTATACCTAAATTAACCAATAAGTCCTCATCTGCATAACATTCTACATGAACCATTTTAAATCTCCTGAATAAATTTATTAAGACTTAAAAACGGGTCACATTTCTCGAAAAAATCAGAGATCTGTTCACTAGATAACATCTTTACAAAAGTTTCAAAACTTTCGAAATATGTAACAAAAACTCCAAGTTCATTTTTATCGGATTTTTCAATAATAGCTTTTAATAAATAAGGATTGTGAGTTACAATAAAAAATTGATTACTCTCATCAATGGCAATCTTTTCACCAAATTGCTTGGTATAATATGGAAATGCATTACTTTCAGGTTCCTCAAATATCAATGTTGAATTTTTATTGGAATCTATTGGTATATCATAAAAAATCATTCGTCTGAAAGTATCTGCTGTAAGACTGTAGGGATAGCTAAAAATCAATCCATCCACTTCTTTTTGGATCTCAAATTTCTTTTCTTGTGGTTTCATAACAAAACGTAGCCCATAACTTTCAAAATAGGACTTCATTAAATTGCGAAATTTCTTTTTCTGATATATTACATTAAATATTTGTTCCAAAAGGAGGTTTTAGATATTCCGGTCCAGGGTTATTTAAAATTTGTGGTTCTTTAAATATATAGGGCTTAATAAAATCTAAAAAATCTAAGTTTTTGCCTCCCTGAATGCTGTAATCCTGCCGAATCTCAAGAAATTCTTCTCTTTTAGACTTATTTTCTAAAAAACTTGATTTAGCTTCCAATATGATACTTGATTTATTAGGATTATATCCAGCTTCTAATTCAAAATTGTCAGATTCAGTCGTAAACGACAAACTCATGGAATTATCCGTTAATTCATCATAAAAAATATTCAATATTTGTTCTATTCGAATGTAATCAGAAAGCTTTCCATTCTGCGTAGGCGATAAAGCAGATAAAAATCTTAAGATTTCTGCGATATTAGACTTTCCCGTATTCGGCTCCCCTATAAAAACATTTATTTTTTTACAGTCAATTTCAAAGTTTTTCAATGACTTAAAATTCTGTGCTTTTAATTTTTTTATGAACATAATATACTTGCTCCTTATTAATAGGGGCTGAAAGTCTCTTTCCCTTTGTTTTTATTAATTTATTTTTTAGCTGTTTTTTTTTGCTCTCCTGCGTCTTTTGATTACTTTTCCACACCAAAAACCACAATTTTATGATCATTAAGCATATTTATTACTTTTTCCTTTTCCAAAAAAAGAGTTTTGCCTGCCTCTACTGCCAAAACAGAAATGTCAGAATTAATTATTTTTTTTGCAGTTCTTGTCCCAATACATGGAACATCAAACCTCATATCATGGTTGGGTTTGGCAACCTTTACAACCACAGATTTACCATCTCCTAAACTACCTCCGCGCTCTATGGTTTTATCTGTTCCCTCAAACCCCTCAACAGCCAACACAGTGCCTTTGTTTACAACAACAGTCTGACCAATATCCAGAGCACTGACTTCCTTGGCAATTTTGAAACCATATCTAATGTCTTGTTGTTGTTTTTTTGATGGTTTTTTTTTGCCGATTACTCCTTCCTCTGCCAGATATTCATCCAAAAATGTTGTCGAAGGTAGGATTTCTATTCCCGCTTTTTCAAATTCATCAGCAATCCCTGAAAAGATTGTTTCAGCATTTCTTTCTTCCAGACTCCAGAGAAGTTTCAGAGCCTTTAAATCAGGACGAATTCCACCAAAGAGTCGAGAGGGTTTTATCTGTCCAGCCATAACTGCCTCGTTAACACCATGCTTTTTGAGATATTTTATTGCTTTTCCTATTTGCCCCACATAGATCCAATCAACACTGTCCGCCAATTCAAGTAGCTCGTCAGAGGTTTCATCGTGCATTGCAATAACTGCAAGATGTTCTATGCCAGCCTTTTTTGCGGACTCCGCAAATAATATCGGATATATCCCGCGTCCTGCAATCAAACCTATTCTTTTTTTGTTTTTTGTATTCATTGATCTAAAAAATAATTTTCTATAGTTTTTACTACAACCGGAAAAAATAATATATTTGTTTTTTAATTCTTTGCCAGTCTTTTCCTTAAATTATTTAAGAATTTCCTCTTTCCATTGAATGGAAAATGTTGATGAAGAAGATATGGATGCATTTATAGCGCGTTTAGAAATTGTGAAAAAACAAACGCATGAAATAAAACAGCTGCAAAATAAACTGGAAAAACTAAACAGTTTAATCAAAAAGTAGAAATAAATTCAAAATTAAAAAGATTAAAACAGGAAGTAACATTGCGGAAAAACCAAAATTTTGTGATTTTTTCTCAAAAAAAAACAATTTTACTTCTCTTAAAAAGCGTGCATGCTATATGAAAATAGTTTATTTTTCACATAAAAAAAGGGTTTTTGATTATGCTTATTAATTTTACTTGCAGCAACTTTCTTTCTTTCAAAGAAGAGAAAACACTAAGCCTACTTGCGGCAACTCCTGTAAAAGAATTTCAGGATGAAAATGTATTTAAAGCAGACAGGTATAAACTTCTGAAGAGTGCTGTTATTTACGGAGCAAATGCAAGTGGTAAGTCAAATCTTCTCAAAGCTATGATAAAAATGAAAAACCTGCTGATTAATTCAGCAAAGAATTCTCAAAAGGGTGAACCATTAAAAATTCAACCATTTCAACTTTCTGAATCTACATTGAAATCCCCCAGTAAATTTGAGATTACCTTTCTTGTAGATAATAAAAAATACCGTTATGGATTTGAAGCTGACAATAAAGAAGTCAAATCAGAATGGTTATTCTTCAGCACAAAAATAAAAGAAAAGCCTCTGTTCCTTCGTGAATGTGAAGATATACAGGTCTTTAATAAGTTCAAGAACGCAGGAGGGGTTGAAAAACGCACCCGTGAAAACGCACTCTTCCTTTCTGTATGCGCTCAGTTTAATGTAGAAATTGCAGGAGATATTCTGGAATGGTTTGCAAACTTTAACATTATTTCAGGACTTCAGGATAAACACTTCCAGCGTTTCTCTGAAGATATGTTTTTAAACAATCACGATGCAAAGAAATTGATAACTGACTTTGTAAAAAAAGCGGATCTTGGAATTAAGGATATCAACATTAAGCAATTAAAGGTAACGGATGATATTGTACCGTCTTCTATGCCGAGTGAAATAAAACAATCACTCCTGAAAGAAGAGTTAAGCAATATTTCCACATTGCATAATATGTATGATCATGAAGGAAAGATATCAGGCAAAGCTCTATTTGACTTTGAATCTCAGGAGTCGGAAGGTAGTAAAAAATATTTTCGTTTATCAGGACCAATTATTGATACATTGAAAAAAGGTAAAATTCTCGTTATAGATGAACTTGATGCCAGATTGCACCCGATTCTGACAGCAGAAATAGTCAGACTCTTCAATTCAAAAGAGACCAATCCGAATAATGCACAGCTGATTATTGCCACACATGACACTAATCTTCTGGGCGCTAAAATATTCCGTCGTGATCAAATATGGTTTACTGAAAAAGACTACAGTGAAGCTTCGGATCTCTACTCTTTGGTAGAATACAAATTGGCAGGTCGTGGTAAAGTCAGAAATGATGCATCATTTGAAAAGGACTACTTTCAAGGACGTTATGGTGCAATACCGTTTCCTGGTGACTTCCAATCTATATGGAGCAAATAAATGGGACGTAGAACAAAATTTTCTAAAAGGGCACAGAATAAATACTTTGCTTCAGGGACACTAAAGCGTGATATTCGAACACGCAAAGAGCGTTTTCGTTATTTGATAGTTTGTGAAGGAAAAAAAACCGAACCATACTATTTTGAAGCGTTGAAAAAAAAAACTCCCAAAAGGTGTTGTTGATGTAGATATTATTGGTGCAGGGGATAACACGTTGCGAATTGTAAACATTGCGAAAGAAAAATATAAAAAAAACCAAAGATTAGCAAATCCGTATGATAAAGTCTGGGTAGTATTCGACCGGGATAGTTTTCCTCCATCTGATTTTGACAATGCCGTTCACAGTGCCAATGCAAATAATTTTGGATGTGCATGCTCCAATGAAGCATTTGAATTGTGGTATCTACTACACTTTGAGTTTCGTAATACCGGAATGTCACGAACAGAATATAAAGATGTTTTATCAAAGTATTTAGGAGAAAAATATAAAAAGAATGATCCTGATATGTATAGAAAACTAGAAAAGAATCAGGAGAAGACTATAAAAAATTCAACAAAACTACTTGCACGACATAATGGAACTACGCCTTCAAAGTCAAATCCGACAACACAAGTACATCTGCTGGTGCAAGAGTTGAATGAGTATAAAAATTTAGTTTAACCACGAATATATACGAAAAAAAACAGTAAATGTATTTTTTACTCCTCTAAGTTTAGTTCTAATTGAGTTAATAATTGTAAAAACCAAAAAAGTAAACTTGAAAGTTGACAAAGCTGTTGGCTTTATAGAAAAAGGTGCTATATTGAAAACAAAAGTAAAATTAATTGATCCTCCTGAAGAGATGATTCCTTTAAAGTGGCAAGTTAAGCATAAGCTTAAATTGCTTGAGATAAATGGAGTCAATATTGCACTAACAGGTTTAGCCGACTTGGCATCAAAAGACATTCGTGATTTGAAAAAATTATTAAAAACAATTAAGCTTCAGCTGAATAGTAAAGATATCATTCACAACTCCCAGAAAATACAAAAAGGGAAAAAGTCAAATCAAAAAAAAATTATTGAGATAAAAGCAACGAGAGGTCATTCACGTCTATTGGCCTTTTTCTCAGAAAAGAATGAAATTATTATTTGCACTCACACATATTGGAAAACATCTTCCAACAAAAAACAACAAAATCGGGAATTTGATAAAGCGGCAAATCTGTATCAACAATACTTAAAACACTATAAAAAGAATAAATAAAAATGGAAAAACTATTAACAGTTGAAGAAGAAGTTCAAGAAATGTTGGCAAACAGCTTAACTACTGCCGAAGCTTTAAAAGAAATTAAAGAATTAAACTTACCTAACCTAGATAATAATCCGGAATTTATGGCGGATGTAGCAAAAGGACAAATAGTGGAAGATATTCTTGTTGCGATGGAGACAGAAAATATAAATAAAAGCGACCTTGCTGCAAGACTTGATAAATCAAGACAATATATAAGTAGAGTTTTAAATGAAAAAGCAAATTTTACAATAAAATCTCTTGCAGAAATTGCTTGTGCTCTAAATCTTAAAATTGAAGCTCGAATAATAGGAAAGGAAGAACATCTTTTTCTTTCCGATGCTTATCTTCCTATAGAGAAAGGTAAAAAAAGTTTGAATAAGATTTTTCATGAAAAAGTAAACCATTTTTCCATACCAAGCGATAATACATACAAGAAAAGTACGGGAGAATTTATTGAATCAACGAAAAGAGGAAAAGAAAATGAAAAGCTCAAGTTTGCATCTTGAAGAATTTTTTACTACAAAATTGAATGCCGAATACATCCAGGGAAAGGATGAAGAGTCTGAGAAAGCTACAACATATAATCTTTCTATGGATTATGATCTTGCTCAGCGTGTTGACGAAAAAAGATTCTTCAAATTAGATTTCAGAGTAAAAACTAAGCCTAAAAGAGGATCTTCAGGATTATCTGTAAATGCTGAATTATCAGGGTTTTTCTCGTTCCCGGAAGGAACGGAAGAAGATGAGATGCAATATATTATCCGAGTTAATGGA
>JAYEIY010000299.1:0-5407 GCA_034660375.1 Verrucomicrobiota bacterium | reverse complement strand
TGCGAATTTAATGCTAAAGATACCATGGGGGAAGGAGCATGAAGAAGTTACAGCCAGTTTGTTTGATGCAATAAGTAGCAAACCCACCCGTGAAGCACTCACATTAATTGCCCGTGCTCTAAAAAACATAGTCGCCCATCAGAATTAAGACTACTTATCTATTCAGGCTTTTTCAAGATTGAATTTGAACTTGCATTTCTACGTGTCATGGATGAATTGAAAATAATAAAGGACGAAAAGTTGATAGTATCCTATATTGATTGGCTATTCTCAAAAACTAAAGAACTGGGAGAAGATGCAAAAAACTTGCCATTATTAGAGATACAGGATATTGTCAACGAACTTGACGATATAAATTGGAGCTTTTTTACAAGAGCATATTTTGAAAGATATCTGGTTTCAACTTCTCCAAAAATAATGGTCAAAAGCAATTGTTTACGAGCACCAACAGTAATAATCGTTGAAATTTTTTCATGTTTCAGAATGAAAAATTGTGGTTGTTTTCTTTTTATTCCTTTTCTTATCGGACTTGCTTTTCTATCAAGTTGGGGTTTGGACAAGTTACTGGGAACTCCAAAAATGTTTCCTATACTTGACAATATTCTCTTCGTTATCTGGATCCTTTCTGGAATATATACAAGCGAGAGTGGTATTGCTGAGATAGAGTCATATAAAAAGCAATTTTTTAAGGGATGTCTATATCTGGGTTCGTTTATTATCCTGATAGTTGCTTCAATCTGGATTAGGCTTAACTAAAAAACAATGTAGTAGATTTTTATTTTTTATTTTTTGAATCTCTTTGAGCCATTTATAGAGGGTCTATTTATATTTTTCAGATAAGAAATGGTAAGCGAAAAATAACTCCACAAGTCCTGATCTGGAGAAAAAAGGTGTGAGTTCTGATTATTCGCCTTAACTGCTCAGGTGTTGTGAAATTATAGACTGCTTTTAACCCTTCGTTTTTACATCTTCTAATAAAAAATATAAAAACCAACCGTTTGGTTTGTTTATCTATTTTTCCCAGTTATATTATAGGTATTCTATCAAATTAATTTCTAATAAAAGGGTAAAAATGACTGATTTATCAAAAAAAGAAGAGGAACTGGAGAGACAGTTATCGGTTCCTTCCGACGAATTAATAAACTTATTTAAGAATTTAGAGGGAGATATAATAATTCTGGGTGTTGGTGGAAAAATGGGGATTACTTTAGCGATGACCGCCTATCGTGCTGTCGAGAAGGCGGGTAGCAATTCCAAGGTAATTGGGGTTTCCCGTTTTTCTTCCCTGGGGAGCAGGGAAAGATTGGAGAAAATGGGTATTTCCACTATTGCATGTGATCTTTTAGATTCTTCTCAAGTATCGGAATTGCCACGGGTTAAGAATGTAATATTCATGGTGGGAAGAAAGTTCGGGACCCAGGGTTCCGAAGATCTGACCTGGGCTATTAATACTCTTGTACCTGGAAACGTATGCAGACATTTTTCAACATCAAGAATCGTAGCTTTTTCAACAGGCTGTGTTTATCCGCTGTTTTCACCCGATTCCAAAGGTTGCACCGAAGAAACAAAGCCTGCTCCAGTTGGAGAGTATGCACAGTCCTCTCTGGGGCGTGAGAGAATATTTCAGTTTTACAGCAGAACTGAAGATTTATCTATATGTCTTTTCCGACTCAACTATGCAATAGATCTGCGCTATGGGGTTCTGCATGATATCGCATCCTGCATAGCTGAAGGCAAGCCCGTCGATCTCAGTGTTCCTTGTTTTAATATTATCTGGCAGGGCGATGCCAATAATATTGCTCTGCTTTGTCTTGCCAAGACCGAATCACCGGCGAAAATTCTGAACGTTACCGGACAGACAAAAGTCAATACCGAAAATGCAGCGCTTAAGATCGGTAAGATGATGAACAAAAAAGTTAAATTCAAGAACCGAAATTCTGGAAAATGCTATCTGAGTGATGCTTCCAAATCGAAAGACATGCTTAGCTCATATCCCTATTCGGATGAAGCAATGATTGAGAAACAGGTTGAATGGATTATGTCCGGAGGTTCATCTCTGGGAAAACCAACACACTTTGAAATCAACAACGGGAAATTTTAAAATGAAAATCAATGATATACCACAGGAAATTATTTCAAAATTCAGAAGAGGAACAGTTATCCCTGCCCAGCCACTTGCTCTGGACGAACAAAGACAATTTGACAGGGAGCACCAGGCTGCCATAACCAGATATTATATTGATGCTGGGGTTGGGGGGATAGCAGTAGGAGTTCATTCAACCCAGTTTGAGATCAGAGACCCGGGAATAGATCTTTTCGAGCCGGTCCTTTCTTTTACATCCAATGCTATTGATGAGTACTGCAGTAAGCAGGATAAAAAAGTATTGAAGATTGCCGGTATCTGTGGCAAAACCGAACAGGCGGTAAAAGAAGCTGAATTTGCTATCTCCAGCGGATATCACGCGGGACTCTTAAGCCTAGCTGCATTTTCGGATTCTACGGTCTCCGATATGATCAGTCACTGCAGTAGAATAGCAGAAATCATACCCATAATAGGTTTCTATCTGCAGACTTCGGTAGGCGGAAGAAAACTGCCATTCAGCTTCTGGAGACAGTTTGCCGAAATCAAAAATGTCCTCGCTATTAAAATAGCTCCCTTCAACCGTTATCATACTCTGGACGTGGTAAGAGCAGTATGTGAAGCAGGCAGAGAGAACGACATCACTCTATACACGGGCAATGATGATAATATTCTGGTCGATCTGCTTACAAATTACCGTATAGTCACATCAAACGGTGTTAAAAATGTCAGAATCAAAGGTGGCTTACTGGGACACTGGTGCGTATGGACCAAAAAAGCAGTTGAACTCCTGGATAAAGTGCATAAAAATGTTGGAAATGACCATATCCCTGCAGAATTATTGCAGCTGAATGTGGAAATAACAGATTCTAACGCAGCCTTTTTTGATGCAGCAAACGATTTTGCCGGTTGTATCCCAGGTATACACGAAGTTCTCAGAAGACAGGGACTTATGAAAGGCAGATGGTGTCTGAATTCTGATGAAATTATGTCTCCCGGTCAAAAAGAAGAGATTGATCGGGTATATGCATCCTATCCACACCTGAATGATGATGAATTCGTTAAGAAAAATATTCACAAATGGTTGGGAAAATAATGCAAAAAAGAGCCATAAAAACAAAACAGAAAATTCTTAAAACAAGTTTCAAGCTATTCGCGGAAAAGGGATTCCATGGAACAAAGATCAATGATATTGCGTACTCCGCAGATGTTAATAAACAGAGGATATATGCATATTTTAACAGTAAGGAAAATCTTTTTTCCGCCGCTGTTTCCCATGCCTATCAATTGCTTGCCGAATCAGAAGAGAATTTTCTCAATCTCACCGAAAAGGATATTCCTGATCTTACAAGAAAACTTTTGGAGAATAATTTCAGATTTCATATTAAAAATCCCAGTTTCTGGCGTATATTGGCATGGAGTAACCTGGAAGAGTCAATCCATGTAGATATAATAAAAAGAATCAGAACCAATGTCTTTCTGCATCTTAAATCTCTCTACGAGAAAGGACAGAAGAAGTTTTTTTTCAAGCCGAAAGTTAGCTTTGAAACTTATTTTTTTGTTCTCTCAGCAGTTTCTTTTTTCTACTTCTCAAATAGAAAAACAATGTGTAAGACTCTTCAGATTGACCTGGAGGATGACAAGGTGAAAGAATCAGTAATAAATGAGATTAATATGATACTGGAAAATAAAAACGGTATAAGATGAAAACTATAAGAGAATTATATCGAATGGGCTTCGGACCTTCAAGCTCACATACTATGGGACCTGCAAGAGCCGCGGAAAAATTTGCTGAAAAATTGAAAAATGATTCCAGTTGCAAAATAACTCTGTACGGCAGTCTCGCCGCGACAGGCAGGGGGCATTTAACTGACAAAGTGATATTGGGAAAAATACCTCGGGCAGAAATATTTTGGAAACCGGATCAGGAATTACCCAAGCATCCGAATGGAATGGTATTTGAAGCAATCGACAAAAAAAATAAAGTTGTGCATTCAAAAACCGAATACAGTATCGGAGGAGGAGCATTATTGTCAGATCAAAAATCCCAAGATATATACCCGATAAATAGTATTGAAGGAATTATCAAAGAATGCGTCAAAAAAGAACTTAATTTCTGCGAATACTGCAAAGATATAGAAGGGCAACAGATTTTAAACTATCTGGATAAAGTCTGGAAGCTTATGTCTGAAGCAGTTCAAAGAGGGCTCAATACGGAAGGTATCCTGCCTGGAGGGCTGGACCTTAGAAGAAAAGCTCAGGCATTTTTCAGAAAAAGCAAATTTCTCAATGACGATATAGGTTCAAATGCCAAAATTGCTTCTTATTCATATGCTGTTGCCGAAGAAAATGCAGCAGGACATCGAGTTGTCACAGCTCCCACATGCGGTGCTAGCGGAGTAGTACCATCTGTGCTTTTCTTTCTTAAAGATAAGCTCTCATGCGATAAAGAAAGTATTCTCAATGCTCTGATGACGGCTGGGCTATTCGGCAATATTGTCAAAAAAAATGCATCTATCTCAGGCGCGGAAGTAGGTTGCCAGGGAGAGATCGGAACCGCTTCAGCAATGGCTGCTGCCGCCGCCGCTCAGCTTATTGGCTGCAGTCTGCGGGAAATAGAATATGCTGCTGAAATGGCAATGGAACATCACTTCGGATTAACATGTGACCCGGTTGACGGACTTGTACAAATCCCCTGTATAGAAAGAAATGCACACGCTGCGGTAAGAGCATTAAACTGTGCCTACTTTTCTATGATTTCATCCGGACCTCATAAAATATCATTCGATGACGCCGTATCTGTCATGTACGAAACCGGGAAGGCACTACCAGTTCTATACCGTGAAACTTCCAGAGGAGGACTTGCCAAGATATACAAAAAAAATATAACAAATGCCATACATGAATAATAAGATTCTATCTGAAAATTATCGTAAAATCCTAGAGAAATGCATTTCTTTTCCCAAAAAAATATAAACGATTACAAAGATACAAATATTTTGACTGTCGATTGCGGAGTCAGACCTGAGATGTAATATATTATGGTTTTGTAAAATTTTCTTCACTTAGTTTTTATTGTTTTTGAATTTAAAAAACCAGCCTTTAGAAATTCTCTAAATGAACTGCCTAACAAACATCCCTTATGTCCAGGAGATGTTAGGTCATACATCAATTAAAACCACAAAAATTTAGACCATATTAGTCCCTTTTAACCTCAAAAAGATTCATTACAGAACAGCTCCATAAGAACTCATCTCTTAGAAAAAAGCCTTTTTTATCTTGAATTTTATTACTTGAAGCATTACACTATTTCAGTGAAAAACAAAA
>JAYEIY010000298.1:0-5414 GCA_034660375.1 Verrucomicrobiota bacterium | reverse complement strand
GCCAAGTCTTTTTCTGCATTTTCTTCATATTTTCCCAGATCATTAAGATCCATAATCATGGAGTCTAGTTCTTCAGTTGTTAATTTTTCTTTAATAATTTTTATTTGATAGTTTGTGATATATTTTATTAAAGCAATTGACTATTTGCGGATCAAAGTGTGTTCCTGAGCATTTGTTTATTTCTCTGAATATATCTTCTGGTTTTTGTTCTTTTTGGTATGGACGTTTACTTTGTAGTGCATCGACTGCATCTACGATTGCAAATATTCTTGCACCTATGCAGATTTTTTCTTTGGCGAGTTGTCTTGGGTATCCTTTGCCATCGTATCTTTCATGGTGTGAATAGACAATTTCTGATACATCTTGTAATATGGGAATTTTTCTAATTAAATCATAGCCAATTTGTACATGTTTTTGCATAATTTCAGTTTCTATTTTGTTAAGTGGGCTTTTTTTGTGTAAAATAGTGTCTGGAATTCCAATTTTACCTATATCATGAAAAAGGGCTCCATATTTTATTTTTTCCAGTTTTTCTTTATTTGTAATTCCGAATTCTTTGGCTAAGAGAACAGAATATTTAGAAACCCGTTGACTATGCATAGAAATATTTTTCTCGTGTATCTCCAGGACATTGACAATTGTTTCCATTGTATTCATGTATGCTTTTTGCAGGTCGTCGAGAGTTGTCTGGAGTTTTCTTGTTTTTTCTTTCAGCATATATTCCAGGTATTGGTGGTAATAATTTAATTGTTTTTTAAGAGAGCTGTGTTCATACGCTTGATTGAGATCTAGTATTAGATCATTTATGGAAAATGGTTTTCGGATAAAATTATATACGCCTGCCTGGATAGCGTCCAGTGCATGTTCTGTTGTCGGTGCACCTGACATGATCAGAAGAACTATTTCCGTAGAAATCTTTTTTATTTCTTTTGCCAGTTTTATACCGTTCATTTCTGGAATATATAGATCGAGTAAAGCTATATCATAATCATGGGGTTTCTCTTTAATCAATTCAAGACTTTTTAAAGGAGAATTGGTTGTAACTATCTCAAAATTTTCTCTTTTTGCAATAACATTGAACAATTGAAGTGTATGATTGTCATCATCAACAACAATTATTTTTTTATTTTGTTTTTTTATTTGTATACTTTTTATGCTATCAGGAGTATTTATTTTATCATATTCTTTTCGTTGTATCTTTTTTGGAGAATCAAAATTTCCTGCATTGTAAAATTGATTCCTTCCATTTTTTTTAGCTAAATAAAGAGCTCTGTCTGCAATTTCCAGGAGGGTGGTTTTATCATTTACAATATTTAGATTAGAAGATGCAAATCCTATAGATACAGTTAATTTTACAGGGTATCCGCAATCACGAAAAACATTAGAATCCACCTCTTTTACTAAAGAATCTGCCAATATTTCCGATTTTTCTAGGGAAGTTTCTGGTAGAAGCACTGCAAATTCATCTCCTCCATATCTTGCAAGTGAGGAATTTTTGGGGAGTTTAGTCTGAATAAACTCTCCTAATTCTTTGAGTATCATATCACCGGCTCTGTGTCCATAGGAATCATTAAGATTTTTAAAAAAATCTATATCAATCATAAAAAATGCAAGTTCTGTTTTATCTCTTAGGGATTTATTAAATTTTTTAGAAATAAGGTTAAATAGATATCCGTGATTGTATAGTTCTGTGAGAGGGTCTCTTATAAGTTGATTTTGCAGATTACTAAGCATTGCAAAATTCTTATGGAGGTATTTTGAGTAATAGAGGAGTACATTTTTTTCATATTTTTGTATGTTTTTATCTCCATTTATAGTAATTGAGAACATACCTATTAGTTCATTATCTCTTATTACTGGGATTGATGCAAGGAATTTGACTTTTTCGAGATTTTCTGCATTTTTATTTTGTTTTTTTATTATAGTTTTTATTTTTTCTTCTGGTAGATTTTGTGCGAGGAGTAGTTCAATATGGTGAATTACGGCTGATTTAAATGTTTCTGCGACTTGTTGTGATATCTGTAAATTTGAATATATATGGAGAAGGTTTTCTTGTTTTATTTCCAGAAAGATTATTGTTGTTTTTGGCATCAGCATGTTAATATTTTCTGCAAGTTCTGAGAATAGGTCTGTGGTATCTTTTTGAGTAAAAAGATTAGTTGTCAGATATATTAGTTCATTGTATCTAGAAAACAATTTAGCTGGAATTTCTTTATCAGTTCCTTTTCTTATTTTTTTTTCAAATATAGAGTTTAGTTTATGCAACATTTTTTTTTGATTTTCAGAATAATCCAAGATATAGACAGATGCTATTTTTTGCATTTTTAGTTGGAGATTTCTGGAATTTTTATCTGAAAGAAGAACAATATTTAACCATGGTTGGATATTATCTATTTCATTTATAAAAATCAAACTATCATAGCCTATATCAGAAATATCAACAAGAACTATTGAGAAAGAATCTGTCATTAGTGCATGAAAACCGGCTTTCATAGAATTAACAATCTTTATTGAGTAGTTTAATCCGATTTGATAGAATTTTTCTGGAGAATCTGAAAAAATAAGCAATGATTCTTTAAAAATATTTTGTAAACTATTTGATGATCTATTCATTTTGCAACTTTTTAAATTTAAAAATTTTTCCCAAACATGAGTGCCATGCATACATAAAGAGAGATAAAACTGCCCATATTTTAAGAATATCTTTTATTGAAAAGAATAAAAATGAATTTTTTGGGGAAAAAACATCCAAAAGAATCATTATCCCAAATAATATGGCAGCTGTAATAAAATAAAAACCTAATCTTATTTTATGTTTTACTATAAATACCATAGAAAGGATACATAGTTCAATTATTGCGGCAAAAAGCAGTATGAAAATATCAGAGATTCCTATAAAATCAGATATTTGTTCATGTAATGAAAATCTCTCATCAAATGCACACATAACAAAGAATAACATTTGTGAATAATAGAATATTATTTCTCTTAAAGAATGATCTTGTTGTAAATTACAAACGATTGTAACAGCAAAAAGCAGTGAGGTCGAGAAAAGCAATGAAGTAACAATAAAAATATTAAAGTGATAGTAATCCGCGTAGGGAGAATCATTCTTTATTTGCGAATCTATATCTATTGAATCTGTTATTTCATATGCATATTGATTTGTCTTTTCTGTCAGTGAATTTTCAGTACAATCAAAGAATGCAACTGAAAATAACATTATTGAGTAGCAGAAGAAGATAAAAAAGATTATAATTTTATGAAATTTCATACAAATAGAATAACTTTTAATATTTTTTACGACAGAATCATGAGCAACATTCAATCCAGTGTCATTCCTTTTTTAAGGACTCTCTTTCTTTGTTTAGTAAAAATTGGAACAGTAGTACGAATACCCAGTTTTTGTGTGTAGACATTTTCCCAGATAGCGGAATATTTTTTTTCTATACCGGCAAGATCACATTTATTTTGAATAAAGTCTATTAAAGTTTGTCTATGAGCATTCATTTTTTCTATTGTTTTTTCTCTTATATCGATGGGATCTATATTTTTATTAATAAGCTTTTGCATTGCTTTGTTTACTGCGTCTGGAGTAGGTTCTGTTGTTATTACATACTCTTCATCAAAAAGACTGTCTCTGCCTCCAAGATTTTTTGTATTCACTATTGGGAGTCCACATAGAAGATATTCTGCACTTACAAACATAGCACCTTCTTCTTCAGAAAGACAAAGCCCCACTTTTGCCTGATTTATAGCTTTGTAAATATTTTTAAATCGAACTCCCCTAATCCAATCAGCGTGAGACAGGAGTTGTAATGTTTTATCGAAATATTTTTTTTCTTTAAAAGAATTACTTCCTATAAGTTTTAATTTTTTTATATTTTTTGTCAATTCATGTCTCTTAAAAGGGGTAACTCTTGCAATATAGATGGCATCATATTTCCTGTTTATTTTTGGAATTACATGGTATGCGTCAGGGTTTAAAAAAGCATTTTGATGGCAGAATATAGCATCTAATCCAGCATTTTTTATCATGGAATATTCATTTTGACAATTAGCCATAATTACGTATTCAATATTTTTATTTTTTTTCTTCAATGTTGCAATATCTTGAACAAGTTCTTCAATTCTTTCTTCGGTTTCTCTGTGCCATCCAAGCATAAGCATAGCATAGATTTTTTTATTTTTTGGAAGAGTTTCAAGAATTTCATCACTATTTTTAACAAAATCAAATTCATAACTCACGAGAACGATTGGTTTATAGCATAGAATATATGCGGGGAGTACATCTTTCTGAACAAAATCACGCATCATATTGATAATTTTCTTCATAAGCCCTATTCTTTTTTATTGAGTTTATATATTTGTATCCGTCCTGTTTTAGGGAACGAAAATTCTTTTATCTTTGTCATATTGTTAATTCCGTTTTTCATTACATTAATATCATCTGCAATTAGTTCCGGATTGGCTTTTTTCAGAAATTCTTCATTTAGTATAAGGATGGGGATTTGTCTTTTTTTGGCATATTCGGCTAATTTATCTGGATTCTCAGTCCATATTCTGGATTTATTTTTGATTCCCGCCCAAAAGGTATTGCAGTATCCGAAGCCATCTCCCATGATTTCTATATTTTCAGGGAGGTTGGTTTTAATCCATTTTCCAATTTCTCTGTGATAGCCACGTTTTTGTTCTGTATGCCATGCGAGTAGACAGAGAATTGGAATTAATCCTCCAACAAGCAATATTGTTCCTATTGTAAGAATCATTTTTTGCATTTTTGTTTGTTTAGCTATAAAATTCATAAACACAATAAATCCGGCAGAGCCGAAGATTTGCAATCCTGTCAGACCGATGAAAAAATGTCTGGGTTCTATTTGAATAAGAGGGTAGAATAGGAATGGGAAAAGAGTAATAATCCAAAGAATGGATGCTCCATTTCTTGGATTTTTCTTTTTGGATGACATAAGCCAGATAAATGCAATAAAAAGGATTAAAGGAGACAGTAATATTCCTGGTAGGCGTTCACCGGCATAGAGTAGATTTTTTGGAAATCTAAAGATTAAAACACGCATTATTTCCAATATTTTTGGGGGAGTTTTTTCGTTTTTATTTTCTCCGTAAGTTTCTTTTGCGGCACTGGCTAAATCCAGTTGTTCGGAATACTGTTTTGTTAAATTTGTTTTTTTCTGAAAAAGTCCTGTATTATTACCCAAATGAAGGTTAAAAGAAATATATAGAATACACAAGATGGAAAATGAAGCGAGCATAAAGAGAATATTCAAGATTCGTTTTTGTTTTAAAGAGGTGATAAGAACTATAATAATAATAATTAAAACAGGTATTATTGCTTCATTTCTTACCAAAAAATATCCTGCTAATCCAATTCCTGCAAGAGATGACATATATTTGGA
>JAYEIY010000297.1:0-5447 GCA_034660375.1 Verrucomicrobiota bacterium | reverse complement strand
CCTCTTCCTGATTTCGTCTATTTC
Source organism: Verrucomicrobiota bacterium (assembly GCA_034660375.1). GTDB lineage: Bacteria > Verrucomicrobiota > Lentisphaeria > UBA2565 > JAYEIY01 > JAYEIY01. The sequence goes on along the minus strand of JAYEIY010000297.1, from coordinate 5,423 downwards.
TCCACTCCATTCTCAGGAAAAAACAAGCAAAGAAAGAGGAAGAACAGAAGAAATAGATGCTACTGCCGACAAGATGGAATTTAAAAAGGAAGAAAACATTTTTGTTGGAAAAGGAAATGTAAAAATTAGTTATGGAGATATACTCATAAAAGCAGATAAGGCAACAATTAACATAAAAACGAACCAAATTATTGCAGAAGGAAATGTTTATTTTATCAAGGATGCAGAACGCTGGCAAGGAGAAAAAATTGTTGGTAATATTGCAACAGGAGAATTTGCGTTTGATGATTTTCTTGTAAGAACCGGTCCATGGTACATTGTAGGAACAAGTGGAAAACGTCTTAACAATCAAGAAATCCACATAAGCAAAGGAAAGTTTTCAACCTGTGCCTATGTCCTTGATGAATATCCAAAATACTCCATAACTTCTACAAAATTAAAGATATATCCAGATAACCATTTTGTTGCATACAACTGTGTATTCCGATTAGGACGTCTTCCCGTTTTTTACCTACCCTTTGTAAGAGGCGGTGCCAATGATGATCAGACATTTCAAATTGAAACTGGATATGATGGAGACTGGGGCGCATATATGCTTCTGGCGAGAAAATATAAAGTAAATGAAAAACTCACAACGACCATGATGTATTATTTTCGAATGAATCATGGTTTTGCTATAGGAAATGAAACAAGTCTCAAAACTGAGAAAACAAATACAAATTTATATCTTTATGGTATGAAAGATGATGATGCACCTGAAACAACACCCAATTTTAATAAACGCTTTGATGTAGAAGATAACCGATACAGAGCAAAATTGACACACCGAAGTGAGTTTACTAAAAATTTAACACTCAGGTTAAATGCAGACAAATTGAGTGATATTGATATGCTCGAAGACTGGTTTGAGAACGATTACGATACCATAAAACAGCCTGTATCTCTTGCCGACCTAACCTGGACATCCCCTTTCATTGAACTTTCTCTCAACTATCGCCCTAGGATAAATGATTTCTATACCGTTGTTGAAAAAAAACCGGAACTTTTAGTTAATACCCCAAGAATTCAAATCGGAGAATCAGGGTTTTTCTATGCCTCTGAAACTCAGTTAGCCAACCTTGAAATGAAATGGCGTGATGTAGATAAAAACAGATTGTTGCCAGCTCTGACAGATCCGCAAGACTATGATTCATGGCGTTTCAATACAACTCACTCTATATACCGACCGATGCAGCACAACGGCTGGCTAAATATTATCCCTAGAATGAGCGTAGGACTTACATATTATTCTAACAGCAGCGATGGAGACGTAACAATTGATGATTTAAATGCGATGATTGACATAGCAAACCCGGACAATGTGGAAGGGCTGGAACCATTAAACAATATCTATGATGACAATGGAAACTCCGTCCTTAGACTTGCGGGAGAACTCGGACTAGAGATGTCATTTAAAAAATATAAGACCTTACATGATTACAAAAATGCAAAACTACATATAGATGGATTGCGTCACATCGTTCAGCCATATATAAATATTACCGCCCTTTTTGAGCCCACAGAAGACAAGGACAATCTCTACTTTTTCGACGAAACTGACCGACTGCAGAAAAGTCATTTTGTCCGTCTTGGAATGAAACAACGCTTCCAAACCAAAAGAAACAAAGAAATCTATACATTTGCCGCAATTGAAAATTATGCAGATATTCATTTTGGAAAACACGATGAACAAAAGATACTGGGAAATTTTGGAACAAAAGCAGAATTTAAACCCCACGAAGAACTCTCGCTCTGGACAAAATTAATAATAGATATGGGCTCTCCAGATCTTAATGAAGCCTCATTCGGGGCATCTATAGGGAAAAAAGAAACTTTCCTCACAACAATCTCATATCTCTATAGAAATAATTATAGAGTTATCCCAACATACTCACTTGGAAGTACTCTTACCGATTACTCTGCTAACAACCTCTTTGAACGTAGGTATGACGATTTACACTCCATCTCTCTACAGTTCGATTTTCCGATAACACAGTTAACATCCTCAACGATAGAATACATTATCGACATAAAACGTAACCGTCTTGCCGAACAAAGCTACATGTTTAAAAAGGATTTCGATTGCCTTGTAGGAGCTATTCGTCTCAGAGAATCATATGGAGTAATTGACTTCATGTTTATGCTTTACATAAAAGCAATCCCCTCTCTCAAAATTAAGGGATAACTCCAAAAAAATGCAACTATAGAAGAAGTCATCAAAAACGGAATACTATAACAATAAACAAAAAATGCTAAGAGAAGCAAAAGTTATTACCGTAATGAATGATTAGCCTATAAATGGAGGCTGAAAAGATGCAAATAAAAAAACTTTTAATCTTAATGACAGAGTTAAAGGCATCTGATTTATTTATTTCAGCCAATAAAATTCCCCGTTTTAGAATCAATGGGCAAATTACTCTGATAGAGACTTTAGATATTGTGCAAGAAAAAGATATTATTGATTTTGCAAAAAAAGAATTTTCTCCGCGTCAATTTCAATCACTTGAAAAAGACAGGGAACTGGATTTGGGGTTATCATTAGAGGGAAAAAAAAGATTTAGAATAAATTGTTATTATCAAAAACATGCAATTTCAATGGTTGTTAGAAGAATCCCATCGGGAGATCTTTATTTTGAAAAACTTAATCTTCCAAATACACTAAAAGAATTTGCATCTGCATCGCGAGGATTAATACTTATCACGGGAACCGCATCCAGTGGAAAATCTACCACCATGTCCGCAGTAGTAAATCATATTAATCAAAATTCGACAAAACATATTATTTCTATTGAAGACCCAATCGAATATATCCACAATGATAATAAATCTTTAATATCCCAACGAGAAATAGGAAGCGATACTCTCTCTTTTACTAATGCTCTAAAACATATTTTAAGAGAAAGTCCTGATGTCATAGTAATAGGAGAAATGCGTGATCTTGATACAATGAGAACAGCTATCTCTGCATCTCTTACCGGTCATCTTGTCATATCAACCTTGCATACTGCTGATGTAGTTCAAACAGTGGAAAGAATTGTCAATTTCTTTCCAGAGCATCTGCGTAAACAAATTGCGGTTGACTTAGCTGTAGCATTAACGGGCATAGTCTCTCAGAGACTATTACAAAGAAAAGACAAAAAAACTTTAATCCCCGCATTGGAAATACTGAAAGTAACACCATTAGCCAGCAAATTAATTGCTCAACAAAATTTCGCTGATCTTGAAGAAGTAATGAAAGAAGGAATTTCTGAGGGCATGTCTACCTTTAACCAATCTTTAACTAAACTCTATATAGAAAAAAAGATTTCAAAAAAAAATGGACTCATTGCATCAACAAACGATGATGAATTTTTACTTTCCATCAGAGGCATGGAAACAGGTATTGAGACTTTTCGCGACAAAGAAAAATCAATACCAACATCAAAGGCAGATATGAAAAGCTTCCTGAAAGCTGTAATACAAAATGATGCCAGTGATTTACTTATTTCTGCTGGAACCCCTGCATCCCTTCGCATCGATGGAGAGTTGTTCTCTCTTGATTCTGGACCACTTTCACCCGATCAAACTAAACACTTACTTTTTAGTATTCTGTCTCCAAATCAGAGAGTACACTTCGAACAGGAAAAAGAAATTGATTTCGCACTATCAATAAATTTAAAAATTAAGATCAACGACATAAAAGAGTATAAAAGGTTTAGATTTAGGGTTAACGGATTTTTCCAAAAAGGACATATTTCCTGTGCAATAAGAGCTATAAGAACTCAAATCCCAGACCCCATCGCCTTAGGTCTGCCTCAAGTGTTGCTTGATATGAGCAAACGTAATCACGGACTTATACTTATTACAGGTCCCACTGGAAGTGGAAAAACAACAACTCTAGCCTGCCTTATTGACCTAATTAACCAAGCTCGTTCATGTCATATAATAACAATTGAAGATCCCATAGAATATATCCATCACAATAAAAAAGCAGTAGTTGAACAAAGAGAAGTACGTGCCGATACAAAAACTTTTAAGAGTGCATTAAAATATATCCTACGCCAAGATCCAGATGTCATATTAGTTGGAGAGATGCGCGACCCAGAAACAATCTCGGCAGCATTAACAGCCGCAGAAACAGGACACCTTGTTCTTGCAACACTCCATACCAATAGCGCACCTCAAACTATTGATAGAATTGTTGATTCATTCCACCCACAACAGCAAAATCAAGTGCGATCTCAACTTGCCGCAAGCATATTACTTATAGCCTCACAAAGACTCCTTGCCTCAAAAAACGAAAATGGAAGACTCGCAGCATTCGAAATAATGCTGGGAACTATTGCTATAAAAAGTCTGATCCGAGAGAATAAAATGCATCAAGCCAGAGCAATAATGGAAACAGCCATGCACGATGGAATGATAACAATGTCAAGAGCCCTTGAAAACTTACACATAAAAGGGTTTATATCAAATGAAACGAAAGACTTATCCTCTACTCAATTAATGAAAAAAAACCTGTAGATCAACGTGGAAGTCATAGTTTTTAATAAAGAAAAAATGGGAAATATAACAGAGTTATTGACCTTAGCGTTCTGAACTCTGTTATATTATTCTGGAACTTTGCTTTGATAAGAGGTCATAATCTGGCTTAAATCCTTATCCAACTGTTTTCGCCATGGGGTATCGGCGTAAAGTTGCTGTAAGTATCGGGTTTGTGTTTTGGAGATGTATTTTCTATAGGCAAAAAGCGTTTTCACGTTTTCTAATTGTGCCCTGTAATAAAGACCTATTGTTGATTTTATCTGGCTGTTATTTGGCTGAACTTTCATGGCGGAAGCAAAATCCATATTATACAATAAATAGTATGCTAAATATAAATTATAAGATGTCTCTGCAGGTGTTACCATTTTTTTAAATAAAACAATAAGAAAATCATGAGAGAGATCATCTATACCCACTGAACGAAGATTCGCTGATGAAGAATAGCCTTCTTTCCCTTCTCCCATAAAATGGATAGTAAAGGCATTTCCCTGAAATCCAACAATACGATTATTTTCAAATGTCTCTCCGACCAGAGCTTTTCCTCTCTCTTGAAAGAGAGTATAGAATTTTTCTATATATGAAAGTTCTACAAGCTTAAGATCAAGCCAATCCGAAATTTTATTGTACTCTTTTTTTGAGTTGTATATATTTAAAATGGTCTTACTCTTTCGAAACTTTTGTGCAGAATTATTCTTCATCAGATCTTTTTGAATTCGCATTTTTGCATTTCCCAGAAGCATCGAATAATTCATTTCCCTCTTTAATGATTTTGCAAGTTCTTTTTTATTTGTATTCTCTCTCTTTTTATTTGTTATTTTTTCATTTTTTAAAAAATCTCTTCTATCTTTTTTTAATTTCTC
>JAYEIY010000296.1:0-5471 GCA_034660375.1 Verrucomicrobiota bacterium | reverse complement strand
CAAAGATTAGCAGCGGTTGAACAACTAAAACAAATAGGTGCCCAAATAGAAGTAGATGTATACTTTGATGATACAGAAAAAGACCCAGTCATTAAAAATTTCAACTAATGATTTTCGTTTAAATTTTGCATTATATAAGCGAGCGAGTAAATGTTTGCCATGATATGAATCTATGCCATTTTCTATTTTTTCCAAGAATGCCATTTCAAAATAAACCTCTAGTTTATCAGGTTCGTTTTCGGATTTATAAATGGATAAAGATGGATTTTGCTTGTCTTTTGCGAGTAATGGTTGTAATGTGTTTATCATAATAGAATGCTTTTTTATTGGTTTTTTATTGATAATTAAAACATAAAAAACATTCTATTATATTCAAGTTTGTAGCAATTTTAATTTCTACAATATTTTTAATTTTTAGAGCGTTCAACTTGCGATTGTTTTATCTTCATCTAACCTCAATTACTTGAGCTCTGATGCTGTAATAATTATAGTATATTTCCCTTGCTTTCTTTAGTTCCAGCTGTGGTGTATTCAGATATTGGTTCTTTTGTATCTTTTTCCATTTTTTTTTGTGTTTTCGGATAAACCAGATCTCGTTCTTCAATAACCATTAAAAAAAGTAGTCGGTAAATAAGATTAAGTTGTGTTTCATAGAATTCCTGTGCAAAATTATCATTTTCAATAACTTGTTTTCTTAATTCATTATTATGAGGATTATTAAGAAATCCATTTGCAAACAATAGAATGGAGTCCTCAACCGCCTGTGAAAGCCCGTCACGAATACGAGAACCGGCATCTAAAGAATCTTGATGATATTGTTCGATAAAAGATTCTGCGGAGTCCGCACATTTTATCGGCATACGAGTTGCATGCAAAAGACGATACATAATAGCAAAGTCGTTGTAGTGTCCTTCAGTAAATATTTGTTCTAAATCAAATTCAAGGTAAGAGAGTTTTACCAGTCGGGATGAGTCTCTTAGAAGTCGCAACTGTAGCCCATTTGTGACGATTGCATAGAGGTGTTCAGTAAGGTTCAGATATTCCTGTGCAAGTCCGTGAGGCTACATTCTAAGTCCGGTTTTAGGTTTTTTATCAAGCTGGTTTCTGCAACCAAGAATGTGTATGGGAAAACCATCTCTATTTTCATCACGGTGTGAGATAGCAAAACTTTTCCCCATAACCGTTTCAGCATTTGATTTTGCCGGTTTGTACCCCAATAGACCTAGAAGTGGGAGGATCCAGTAATTACGGGTTTCGGTTATCCCGCTGGAATCTTCTTTGAGGGATTCTATACGCCGTTGATAAATTATCCAATAGTCCATTGCATCAGCCCAAGCTCTGGAAATCTCTTCTTTTACAGAATTGTTTGTTATTGAGAAATCCGCAGGCTTCTGTCCACGGGCTTCATCAAGTTTGTCCAATATTTCGGGAGAGAGAATTGCTCCCTCAATTCTTATACAGTTGTTATTCATTTAAAATTCCGTTAAATATTTTATAATGTTTTGATGTTTTATTCCATTTTTTTCAATATTTAAATATTTATCTAAACTGAGAACAAGTTTAGGATTATGATCATTTATCTCTTCTAAAGCCGAAAATTCTCTATCAATGGTATTTTGCGAAGCTAGCAAATATGAAACTTGAATATAAATTTTTTCTTTATTTTTTTCGGCAATAAAATCTATTTCTTTATTACCCTTTTTCCCGACAGAAACAGTATAACCACGGTATAATAATTCAAGATATACAATATTTTCTAAAACCCCTGCAATATTATTTTGATTTAATCCTAAAATAGCATCATGTAAACCTATATCATTAAGAAAGAATTTTTCATTAAACTCTAAAAATCTTTTACCTTTAATATCATATCTTGATACTTTATGTAATATAAATGCATTGCAGAAAAATGACAAATAATTTTGAACGGTCTCAATTCCAACTTTTATATTTTGCGACTTCAAATAATCACTTACTTTTTTTGCAGAAAAAAGATTGCCTACATTATCAAAAGCAAATCTTAATATATCTTGTAATAATCTAACATTTCTTATTTGATTGCGTTCAACAATATCTTTTAATATTATTGTACTTAAAACATCTTTTATATAATTATAGATTAATTCATCATCAAACTTAAAATTATGTAAAACAGGAAGTCCACCATATTTTAAAAATAGTTGAAATTCATCATCAAGAAGACCTTTATTATTCCCCCTAAAAGTTAAAAACTCTTGAAACGAAAGTGTATATACTGATATTTCAACGAAACGACCTGACAATAAAGTTGCTAATTCTGATGATAATAGATGAGCATTTGAACCTGTTAAATAAATATCAAATTTGTCACTTGCAAATAGCGATGTTATACATTTTTCCCATTGCTCTATTTCTTGAATTTCATCAATAAAAAGATAAGTTTTTTTATTATCTTTAGATTTTTGTAAAATGTATTCATTTAAATCAACATAATTTTTAATATTATCAAACTCTAAAGATTCTTTGTTTATATAAATAATATTGTTCTTTGAAACTTTTGCTTTTTTCAACTTCTCAATTAAAAGTTTCATTAGGCAACTTTTACCTGAACGACGCATCCCAGTAAAAATTTTTATTATTGGCGTATCAATATACCCTTCTACTTGTTTTATATATTTTTCTCTATTTATTAACATTTTAAATCTTCCTTATTGGATTCTGTTATACACGATTGTTTTTAGAAGATGGCACAAAGCTTCAGCTATACAAGAAACTTTATCTTACTTTTTTAAAGATATCAGGCCGTTCTACAATTATTTTTTCAAGTTTATCTTTGTAGTAGTATACGAAGACTTTGTGACCTATGGAGCGCAACTGTTGTCGTTTTATTTTATCATCTTGAATTATGTCCGGCTTATCATGTGGTGTGCCATCACAGAAAACGTGGATATCCGGCTCATAGAAGAAATCGGGTTGTACATAGACTCCTTCCACTCTTTTTTGTGCAGAATCAGGCAATCTCAGATTATTTTTATAAAGATACTCGATAAACTTTTTCTCTGTGGATGAATTAGGATCAATGGCGGATAGAATAGATTTATATTGTGCATCATAGTTATCATACGCCTTATTGAATTGTTTTTCTATGGTGCATATTTTTAATTTTTCGAGAGCATCCTTTATCAGAAACCTATCAATTATTTTGTGTTCTCTCTGGTTGCAATAGCTCAATAAATTATCATACGAGGCAGGAATTTCTTTATTTTTATCAAATTCACAGACTTTTATGGCTTCTTTTATTACTTCATTAAATCTTTTGGGGTCATCTATAAATTGGGATAGAATTCCCAGACTACCTTCCGCTGCTTCATAAATAAAAATATTCGGTTTTTTATCAACTCCTCCCATTGTTTTTACCCCAATTTCAGATGATTCAATCTGGAACACATTTTCTATAGCCTGCTTCAGGGCATATTGGAGAGTTATTACTCCATCATAGTCCAGTCCCAGTGGAGCTATAGGTTCAAGATATAATGCATCCGCAATATCAGTGGTGAATAACATAACATTTTTTATTCTTTCTTTTTCCTGATCTTTTTCAGGTTTAGTGGTTCTAGTCCTTTTTTTCCATAAGCCGGAAGTTAGTCCAAGGGGGTAACCTTGTTCACGTGAATTACGCCATCTTTTGCTGATAAAATACATCCTTGCTGCGGGTATATAGCGCATATTAAGAAGGGACTCATTATTTGTTTTAATTGTTCCTCATTCTCATTAAATGCCTTTGTCTGAGAATTAATAAGGGCATTCATAGGATAAACAATAATGGCTTTTATTCCGGGAGAGAGATTTTTTTTGTTTTTAAGAAGATAGTTAAATACTGTTCCTATATATGTCAGAGATTTTCCGGAGCCTGTTCCGGAGGTAACAATAAAATTTTTACCTTCAGAACCTAACTTTATTGCATCAACTTGATCTTGATATAATTGATAGCCTTTAAAAACATTCTTTAATTCAGGTTCAAGAATACCTTCTGCTGTAAGACTGTTAATATCTCCATATCGCCGAAATGATGGATTAAATTGTATTAGTGGTTCCGGAAAAAGCTTACCGGATTCAAAGCTATTCTTTACAAGATTAAGAATATCTTAATCCTGTATGTTTATAAAACTTCTAATATAGGATTTATAGTCCTCCATTATCTCATTATGTAAATCAAAAATCTCCATATTCTCTCCTTTCAATAAGAATTTAAGTCTTATTTAAAATATAGCAGCTTTTGCTATAAGCAAGCTTTTAGTCATCTTGCTAAGAAAAAATATCATTAATCAAAACTGAAGTTGAAAAATGACAGATAGAATCCTATAAGTATTTGATTTTTAAAACATCTCATTTTCTGTAAATTTAAGATGGAATTCATTATTTTGAGTCTTGTTCAGAAACTTTGTTTTTTGTCTAATAATCACTCATTCCAATGCCGTATTGAATGCTTCGCTGTTGTTGTAATCTCTAATTGTTTGTTTGTCCTGATTGAGGTAATACTCAAATTTAGTGCCAAATAAAGTATCGATTAAAGATGTTCATAGTTTACGACATACATTCTGTTATCTTGCCAGTATCAACAATATTTCACTATCGGTAGTAAAAAGCATTGTGGGGCATACATCTGACAAAATGACAGAACACTACCAAAACCACGCAGATAGAAAGGTAAAAAGAAAAATGATGGAGGATATGCCTACATACTTCGCATTGCCAAACAAATCCGTAAAAAAGCTTAGCTTTAAGGGACAAAATTCTTTAGAAAAGGCTATCAGTCTATTGAAGGCAAATCCACAAAAAGCAGATGAAGTAATTACTCTTTTATCAGTTTAATTAGAGAACATGATAAAAGGTATACCTGGGATTAAATTATTGTTTTATTATTTCCCAATGACCGCCTTTATCAGGTCCCACTCTCTTTAATTTTTTTTCTTCCTTTAGTTGAGAAATATGTTTTGCCACAGCCCTTCTGGAAATATTAAGCTTAGTTGCCATTTCACTTGTTGTTATATGGCTATTTTCTTCTATAAGTTTTATAATTTTGTGTAAAGTTTTGTGTAAAGTTTTGTGTGAACCAGAGCTCCAAGTTATCGAGCAACTCAGATTTCCTTTTTTTATCCAGAATATTATTCCACCTCATCTAAGGTCAATTCTTAAGAAAGAATATCCGTTTTATCCCCAGCGAGGATATTCACCGTAGCCCACCGCATCGTGGTGGGATATGAATAAGAAAAGAATATTCCCTGGAGGGGAATTTCAATGTTTTTGTGTTTTTTTTGAGGTTCCCTTTCAGGGAACGATTTGTATGTATGATTGACACATAGGACGAATGCCCCATGCTACGGTGAAATATCCCTTTCAGGGATGAAGTAGGGTGTTATCTGATGTAACCTTTAAAAATTAAAAATTATTCCACCTCATCTAAGGTCAATTCTTAAACAAGAATCTCCGTT
>JAYEIY010000295.1:0-5514 GCA_034660375.1 Verrucomicrobiota bacterium | reverse complement strand
ATATAAATTTTTGTTCCTCCTTCAAAGCCAGCTTGATTAATAATTCTCCATTTAATCAAAACATGAAAAGGCATTGGGTCAATGGAATCAAGGGGGGCATAAAACCACTCTTCGTTTGCTGCAACATGGTTTCCTGTTGCGTGATGAATTGCTTGCATGAGGTCACTGATTCCTCTTATTTCTTCTTCCGTGTGTTCAAACAAACTAGACGCAGCGCTTTTTGAATAAATTCCGACAGAAGGGAATCTGTGTCCATATTCAGCAATTGCAATGGCATGGTCATTTTCTGCAATAACTAACTCATAATAAATTGCAAAATTTATTAGGTATTCATTGTAAATATTACGGTTTGAGCGTACCAGTTCAAGTTCTTTGTTTATAGAGGTACCCCATTCATCTAGGGCAACCAGTTGTTTGTGTAGATGATCAAAAGAAGCCCCTGCCGGAGCACGCCAATTTTGAAAAACAGAAACATATCTAGCAAATCTATTTTTAAAGTGAATAGCTAGGATGGAATCTATCGTAAAACGAATATATTGATAATGTTTTTCAGGAGTTAAGCAACCTGAGGAACACAAATCATTATCATATTCTGCATTGGGAGAGAAATGTTGTCCAGCAATAATCAATTCGTGACATCCTCCGAAAAATGCGTTAGATAGTTTATCGAGTTTTTCATTATCAGAGATGCTGTCAGGCTCTACATCCTGTATGTGGAGTTTATAGTTTATGACAGAAATGCAGTGTTCTTTACCTTCTTTTGAGGAAAGGTAAGAATATTTCCATTCTTTTAAGTCTCCGGAGAGTTCATAATTATAGTTTTCATGCCAATAATCAAATGTAACAATCTCGAAAAGGTTAGAGACTCGTCGAAAAAGTGGGATGGTATCAAAAAGCTCTTTTACTTGAAGGTGGTGTTTTTGTTCATATTTCTTAGATTGTTTTTCTATGATTCTGCTTTTTTCGGGAGGAGTTTTCAGCATTTTTCTATAGCAGAAACTGCAGTAATCCTCTTCTTTGATTGAAATCTTTTTTTTGAGTTTTTTTGTAACTTTATGAGAGGAATTTGGCAACGGTCTGCTTGCACGACCTGGGGGACACCACACTTCTGTACCAGTAAATGGATTTGTTTGTTTAATTGTCCCATCACGCATTATATGATAATGTTGGTTGTAAGACATAATAAAATCCTGTTTATTTTATTACTGATTTTTGAGCATGAGATCGTGCAATGCAAGGAAAAACTATAAAGCGGCTTACTTATTTTTATTTTTGCGGCGTTTTTCTTCGCTAGGTTTTTCATAAAAGCGACGATTTCGCAAATCTTTTAACGTGCCTTCTTTGTCCATTTTTTTCTTTAGTCTTCGTAACGCTCTATCAACAGGTTCACTTCTCTTCAGTTTTACATCTGGCATAACATTTTCCCTCTTTTGATTATATTCTTGTTTTCTCTTAATTGAGAAAGTAGTTTTAAAACGCAAAAATCTCACAAGAAAAACAATTTTTCCTGTGCGCGACATATTATAACTTAATCTTTTGTTATATCAAGGAATGCTGGGATAAGATTTTTCTAAGGGGATGAATTTAGAAAGAAAAAGAAATTTGTTTATTGAAGTTAATCAAAATAAGGCTATATTTAGAATGAAAATTATGAGGAATTTATTGAAAGAAACAGGTAATGAATAGTTGTATCTAATATTTTTCCCTACGCTTTAACACGCAAGGGAGCTCAAATAATCGAAAGGAAGGTGAAATAATGAGGAAAATAGTAATTGCGCCTGACTCTTACAAGGGCAATATGCGTAGTCCGGAGATCTGTGATATAATAGAAAAAGGCTTAAAAAGCATTATCCCTGATATAAACACAATAAAAATCCCGATGGCTGATGGAGGGGAGGGAACCGTTGATTCTGTTATAGTTGCAACAAATGCTGTTTTAAAAAAAGTAACAGTAAGCGGTCCTTTGGGAAAAAAGGTTGAAGCAGAATATGCTTTGACAAAAGAAACAGGGACAGCAACAATGGAAATGGCATCGGCAAGTGGAATAGAGTTGCTTAAAAAAGAAGATTTGAACCCACTGCGGACAACAACATATGGAACTGGAGAAGTAATTAAACATATACTTGAAAATGAAGAAAATATAAAAGAAATTGTAATAGGAATCGGTGGGAGTGCAACCGTTGACGGAGGCTGTGGAATGGCACAGGCTCTTGGATATAAACTTCTTGATAGACAAGGAAATGACATAAAGAATGGCGGAGCTAACCTAAAAGAAATTACGACAATCTCGGACGTAGATGTCAATCCTGCAATAAAGAATGTTAAAATTAGAGTTGCTTGCGATGTAACAAACCCACTCCTTGGAAAAAATGGGGCTGCAAAAATATTCGGTCCTCAAAAAGGAGCAACTCCATCCATGGTTGAGGAATTGGAATGTGGTTTGAACAATCTACTGTCAATTTTGAAGAAACATAAAATGCTAGAGGATGAGGCTCCCGGAGATGGAGCTGCGGGGGGGCTCGGGATTGGCTTAAGGGCTTTCTGCAATGCAACAATTGAGTCCGGAGCCGAATTATTAATAGAAATAACAAATCTAAAAACTCATTTATCCGATTGTGATTTGTTAATTACGGGCGAGGGTTGTACCGATGGACAGACCGCTGGCGGCAAACTATGCTATGTTATTGCAAAAATTGCAAAATTATATAATGTCTCAACTATTTTGCTTTCTGGAGCATTAAAAGGAGATATAGAAAAACTGCATTCGATATTTGATGCAGCTTTGAGTATTTCATCAGGACACGCTTCGTTGGGAAAAGCCATAGCAGAGAGCAAAAAAGATCTATATTTTACAGCTCAAAATATAGCAAAATTATATTTTACATAAAATCAAAAAGCTGTTGTTCATCTTTTTCAAAATTAAAGACTTTTGAGACTTTTCCCGGTTGAAGCCAGCTCATAGTTCCCTGCATTTTAAATGACTCAAGATAATTTTCTACGGGTTTGCTAAGTAAATATTTGCGAATATCCTTTGCCATTGTTCTACTTTTGCAAGGAATATAAGCATGGAGAGCTTGATTTCCCTGCCAGGGCATATCTTCGTAGTTTGTAAAAATTTCAGGTCTGAGTTTTTTTGCTCCTATGGCCTTCCAAACAACTTTGTATTTACAGAAAGAATATTTTCCTACACCGAGAAGTCCCCAGTATAATCCCCTTTGTATTGTGCTTTTAATCATAGTACCTTTTCTTGTTTGCAGGCTGTCTTTATTTTTTTGAAGATATTCAGTGAGTTCGGGATATAGTTGAATCTCTGTTTTTGTTAGAATCTTTCCTGTCTTTTGATTGTAGGGCAGTAAAATATATCGCTCAGGTTTGGGGTTGTTTTGTAAAAAGCAATCTTTGTCTATAAGAGGGAATAGAAAGTTTTTGGGAAGTATAACTCTATCGGAAGTATAAGAATTTATGGAAACCAATGTTTTGTTTTCTTTTTTCATATCTGAAAAAAGAAGGATTTTATTTCTTCCGCATGTATTGGCTCCCTGTCGAGGTTTTGCATCCTTACTAATATATATTTTTTTGAAATTTGTTAGACCTATTTCTGGATCATAGACGGAAAATGCTTCAGATGCAGAGGATATTGGTTTTGCGAGTTGTTTTGTCCAGTTATTATCTTTTCGCACATAAAATGGGATAGGGAAAGATTGTTTTAGATTTTTCTTGAAAAGTGTGGTTCCATATCTGGTTTGCACGTTGGGGAATGCATTTATTCCGGCAAAATCATAGATTTCACAAACTGAAAAGTTTGAATCATTGTTAGAGGCAATTTGTCTGAATGTATCGTGAGCTCCATCATTAAGAAAGAGCGAAAGTGGTAGAAAAAATACAGCTTTCCCATTTTCCTTAAGGTTTTCTCTGATCGTTTTAGCAATGACAAGTGCAGCAATATCTATCCTTGAAGCACCAAGTAACATCTTTTTCTTATTTTTAACAAGATTATATTTTAAAAAATACGGTTTAAGCTCTTTTTTGTAGGCATTGGGCAAATCTGTAAAATTTTGCCAAGGAGGATTGCCTACAAGAATGTCTGTTTTTAACTTAAGTTTGTCCGTAATTATATCTGAACAAAAGAGATTTTCATCAGGAAAGTCTATAGAGTAACATTCCATCATACGCTTTTTAAATTCTTTAAGAAAAATGTTAACCTTATCAATTCCATAAAGTCGATGACACGGAACCTCCTTATTAGAAAATCCTCTCTGTAACGCTGAAAAAATCATAGCTTCAAGAAAATTTCCCGCACCGCAAGTCGGATCAAGAACGGTTGCCCCATCAAGCCAGACAGAGATTATATTATACTTTTTTAAGAGCCAAGTAGTCCATTTGTCCGGTGTAAATACCGTTCCTATATAATCCTGAGTGTTCTTGCGCATTGGAAACCTTTTAGACATTTTTATAATAATTCGACCCTGTACGACAAAGTTTTTTAAGAGTCAGAAACCTTTCTATTCTATGTTCTTTGTTTGTGGAGAGTCGCTTATGTTCACATTGACATCATATCCAGGCTTCATTTCTTTAGTCTTTTTCCAGGTTTCATAAAGCCACTTTCCTTTTTCATCAAGCATTACTTCAAATTCTGCAGGAGTCCCCTGTATTTTTTTGTTGTAAACTTTTTCCAATCCTGAAATGCCAATTTTCTCTCCATTTATAGTTTTTAATTCTCCAATAATATTTTTGGGAATATTTTTTGAATAATGTCGGATAAAATAGGTTTGAGAAGTAAATGCATTACAGTTTTTGAATAACGGAAGGAATTTATGAAGTATTCCCGGATTAATTTCGTTGTCAAGGATTATTGTTTTTCCAAGGTGATTTTCAATGAAAATATTAACAGATATATCTGACACCTTATCTTTTTTATTCCAGTTCGTTGAATTTTCTATCAAAAGTTGCCAGCAGGGGACATCTATTTTTAGCATTTCCAGTTGTTTGAGAGCAGTGGGTTGGTTTTTAGGAATATTCCATACAATTGCGAAGTGTCTTGTTGACCAGGCAAGTACGTTTTCGTTATAGTCAAGGATTCTTCCTCGCATTGCAGGGATACTTCCTTTAAAAAGGGCTTTTTCTGTAATATCTTTAAGAATTTCTTCTCTTCCGAATATCATAAAGTAGGATAAACGCATTAATTGTAGTATCATCAAAAGAGAAAAACAAAATAGAGTAAGATTAACTCTATTGTAGCGTTTTTGTTGTAGATTATCTGTCTCCTTAGTTAGACTCATGGTCGGATAGTTCTCCCAATAATTCAAGTCTTTTTATTATCGGCAATTTTTGCGTGCAGATTTTTTCACACTTACCACATTGAGTACATTTTAGTGCGTTTTCGGGAGGTAGATTTTAGTGATGCTCAGAGTAAGAAGCATGCTCAAGAGTTAGTTGATATGGTGGCTAAACTCTATAAAATAGAAAAAACTATCAAAGATGACCCACCTGATAAGAAAAAGCAAACTAGAGAAG
>JAYEIY010000294.1:0-5549 GCA_034660375.1 Verrucomicrobiota bacterium | reverse complement strand
ATTTTGTTTTTCTGAATTGAATGAATCAACAAGAAGGAGATTACATAAAAAGAAAAAAACTAATACGATTTCAACATATATTTGTGATGAGACAAAAAAAGTTAAATCTGTAAAGATAAAGATAAATGTTAGAAAAATTGAAACCGGTTTTGTTAAATGTCTATTTAATAGCAGAAAAAAAGAGAAGAAAGCTAATAAACTGAATCCCCAAATTACTAACCTTGGAATGAGGAAAATGTCAATAAAGGAGAATAACCAGAAGACTATTTCTACCGCACTGGGAAATGATGAGTATGGCAAATCTTTGTAACATGCCAGAAAGCCGTCCTGAAACCATCTTTTGGGCAATAACAAATGATACACCTGAGAGTCCCAGGAGATAGGAGGGAGAAGAGAAGTCCCAAGTGTTAACAGTGCTATTGCTATTAAGAAATAGAAAAATGGAGATTTGTTAATATGCTTTAAATGCTGGAGAAATTCACGATGATATTTGTATAATGTGACAATAAATACAAATAAGAGGACAAGGAGTAATAAGTTTAATAAAAAAATGCTAAAGGAATATTTAAAAAATCCAATAAATAATGTTAGTAAAGAAATTAGAGTTGTTCCTAAAGCAAGTGAAACGGGATAAATTGCTCTTCCCAAGATCTTTTCTTGTTTTTTAAGAATAAAATATCCAAGAGAGTATGATGCCAGGAAAAAAAAGAGACTTACCGAGAGAGCTTTGTATATAGAAATACTCATGAAATATTCATTCATTTTCAAGTTTTTTTCTCAAAGTTTCAACAAGCGACTTGGGAAAACTTTTTATACATAATCCGATGGATTTTGCTTTAATTTGTTTTAGGGGGGGAAGTCCTCGACGTACTTGTGTATCCCCTATATCAAATTGATAGGTAATATAAACTTTTTTTGCAATTCTATCTATTGCTTCTGCTCTTTTGACTTCTCCGAGAGTTAAGAGTCTGCACATTTGAAAGTACATCCCGAAGATAATACCTTCAGCTTGTTTATAGCTTGCAGAACTCACATCTCCGGCAAGTTCTTTTAATGCGAATTTATGAAAATTCCTTTCTTTTGTTTTTCCCGGAAATTCTTTTCTGTATTTCTGAAAATATTCTTTTGCTTTACTTTCTTCTCCAAATGTATAGAGAGTTACCACGGCATCAATAAGGAAATTTCCATATCCCCCCGAAATTGAGCTGTTGTCGGGATGTTGTTTTTCTGCGGAGAGATATGCCATATTTACTGCATCTACAATACTTATATTCGGAGACATTTGCAGTAATCCTACATCTTTTGCATAAATAAGACGACCTTGCTGAAAGGCATTTTTGAGAGACTGAAAAATCATTCTTTCACATTCAATATTTTTCTTGTCTTCAGTTGCTTCTACTCCCTTTGATGCCCAATATATTGCGTGTGCTTCTGGAAGTCTCCAGTCAAGGGCACCATATTTTTGGTTTAAGCCATAAATAAAACCGGAATCTAATTTTGCTACTTCTCTGAGCCATTTTGCCCTAAAATAGATTTCAAAAGTATTTTCAAGCAAATCTTTTTTTGCTGCATTTTTTAATTTTTCGGGGAGTTGATTTGCGTCTCTAAATTCTATTTCATATTCATCAAGAAGCTTTGAAGTAAGTTTTGATTTTTTTAGGAAATCAGGATATGCCGCAAGAAAATCAAGAAATTCTTCAGCTCTTTTAGGGGTATTTGCATATTTCTGCCAATCTGTTTCTGTGCCACCTTCCCCATCAAGAATTTTCATTATTTCAGTGGCCATCTGTACTTTATAGTAACGATTGGCATCATCCATTAATTGTCCAATCTTGTGTTGATATATCCATCCTAACTCTTTATACAAAATAGGATCTCCTGGATTATACTCAAGAGCCTCATCTCTGATAAGTTCAATGCCACGCTGTACCCAACGCCATCTATCTTCGTGACTGCTAAAAGTTACTGAAATATTATATGCCATATTCCATGCTAAAAAAGCAGTCGCCCCAGTAAAGCGAGGTTGTAATTTTGTTATCCAGGATGCAAGCTGTACAATCTCAAAATAACTTTCACTTTCCTGTAGTTTCTGAGAACGCAGAAAGAGGACATCTGCAACCAGCCCTCTGAAACCTCCAAGAGCAATAGTTGTAAAAGCAACAATGGGGGGAGCATTTTCTAGAGGTTCGGTTTCGGTTAATCTATGCTCTCTCTTTATAGTATTCAGTTTGCTCTGTATCTGATTAAGAATCGGAACCGAAATAGATAAAATCATCAGAAAGAATACATATTTGAAAAGTTTTTTCATTTTCTAATCACCTTTCCCATCTCGCGTTTAGTAAAAATCCATGCCCCAATCGAAGCAATAGGAAGCCCACGGAGTACAATAATAAGAAAAAATGCTCTTAGTATTTGAGAAAACTCGACCAAGTGTCCTTTGGCAAGTTGAGTAACAACTACAAACTCACTCGGAGAGATTATAATTTTGCTTGAAATAATAGATACATAATAGGATATATAATCCATTAAGCCCGCATTGGTAAGTTGTCCGCTCTCATCTAGAAAAGGCATACTCATCCCTGTTTCTAATATCAGCCCAATTGCCAGATATGAAGCAGAAAAATAGATGGCAACAGGTAACGAAAGTGTAGCTCCAGCAGCACAACCCAGTACAGAAAAAAATGCCAATTGCATTAGAAGCAATAAAATTAAACGCACAAAATTTCCCTGAAAACCTGTTTCTCTTACCATAAGAAATGGACCATCAGAAATTTGAAAAATAACCGAGGAACCCCGGGGATCCATGTTTTCATAAGAAATGGTAACGGTTCCGTCAGAATTAATAACTTTTTGCGAAAGAGTAAGCTCGTGAAAATGTCCAGAAAGAGCTCTTCGCGGCAATGGAATAAAAACATTGGTTTCAGGATCCTTTACAGACCATATCCCTTGTGTGAATCTTTGATCTTTAGAGGATATTTTGCCCAGGTACATTCTGAAACGTAGATAGATATTTGCATCTTTCTTCTCAAGAGAAATGTTCCTAAATGTCCACTTTTTGGTTTTTCTCATCCTCACTTCGGTACTTTTTGCTTTTATTTCCTTGATAATTTGACCATAAGCATCTGTACTGTTTGTCGCTTCTTTTATCAAACCTATTTGAACATAATTTCTGTATTTATCCAAAGCCATGCCCTTAAAATCGGGCCTATCAGGATGAAATAACCTTCGCCCGACAAGTACCTCTCCCCTCAGACGACTAAGCTCATGAGATGAAAACTTTCCCGTTTCAACCCTCATTTGAATGAAAAAATAAATTGTCAAACCTGCAATTCCAAGAAGAACAGCCTGCAAAAGAAATATACCAAGCCATTTGGCAAACCAGACTTTCCAACGTGGAACCGGTTTTACAAATATCATATGCAGACTATAAGACTCTATTTCCTGCGCAAAAACAGCACTACCCAACCAAAGTGAACTTACAGCAAGAAGAGCCGAAACTATTCCTAACGAATATTTGAGCATAATCTGGACTTGCCCCATGGCGGTACCATCTCCGCTGAGAGTCAGAGGAAGAATAAATATTGCAATACCAAGTAACACAAGGAGTAATTGAAATATGTGCGATCTCAAGGATGATCTTATTGTTAATCCGGTTATAGCATAAATTGCTCTCATTCTCCAAATTTCTCCATTTTTGGACTTCTCGTCATTAAATCATTTATTGCATTCATTGGTCGTTTCCCTGAGTAGAGACATTTATAGACTTCAGAAATAATGGGTACAGTGACATTATATTTTTTTGCAAGATGGTAAGCACTGTTTGTTGTTTTAACCCCTTCTGCAACAACCATTCCCATACCTTTTTGTATCTCTTCCAGTGTTAATCCTTCGCCGAGTTTTTCTCCAACATGTCGATTTCTGCTGTGTCCGCTTGTACATGTAACGATCATATCGCCAATCCCGCTTAATCCGGCGAATGTTTCTTTTTTACCTCCGAGGACTTTTCCGAGCCGCCCCATTTCCACTATTGCACGCGTAATTAAAGCCGCTTTTGAATTATCCCCAATCCTCATGCCATCACAAATCCCCGCAGCAATAGCAAATATATTTTTTAGTGCTCCTCCCAACTCAACACCAACAGTGTCTTCAGACGTATAAACCCTGAATTTGTCATTCATAAATACATCCTGAACAATATTTGCGGACTCCGCAATCTCCGATGCAACCACTACTGCCGTAGGAACGCCCTTAGCAACTTCTTCAGCATGACTCGGACCGGATAATACACTGTAATTTACCCGTCCAAGTTCTTCAAAAACAATTTCACTGATTCGCTTTAAACTAACAACTTCTATCCCTTTTGCAACATCTACAAAGATTTTGTCGTGATAATCACAATCTTTTATTAATTTAAGGACAGGGCGCATAAACTGTGAAGGCGAGGCTAAGATCAACATTTCTGCATTATTTACAGCTTCTTCTATCTCGGACGTCAGTGAGAGTGAATCAGGAAGAGAAATACCCTTCAAAAAGCGTGTATTTTCTCTGGAAAGTTTCATCTCTTCAATGTAATCTGCAAAAGGACCCCAGAGCGTCACATTATGTTCATTTTTAATCAAATTCAATGCTATGGCTGTTCCCCAGCCCCCATCACTTAAAACACATATATTCATTTTTTATCCCATTATTTGTTATTCAGTTTTTATATTTCAATACAAACAGTATATGATTACCTAGATCCTGCACGAAAAGTTTTTTAAAGAGCCAAAAACATTTTCGTGCAGGCTCTGTAGGTTCAAAATCTGCTTGTGCTCTATCATAATCTTTTAAAGTTTAATTTCAGATAAGGCATTTTTCGTCTAAGAACAACTAAAAATGGCTAATACTTTCTACTTTTTAACCATTTTTCAATATTTCCCCAGAGTAACAATTTTTCTTTCTCTTCGAAGTTCCTGAAGATAATTTTTTATTTTTTTTTTGTTTTTACGCCCAGAAGTGGGCAATCTTACCGTAGCCCCGTAAAACGTGCAGGGTAAAGGTTAACCCAAAAAAACATGTATCCTGAAGGGGTACTTCAATAATAATTTTACCGCAATTTAAGAATTGTGCAACCCCTTCAGGGTTGTAATTTTGGGGATATCCTTAAAATATAGGACGATTGCCCTATGCTACGGTCAAATATCCCGTTGGGATATGGAGAGGGACTAGAACAATTATTATGCAAGAAGTTGTAATTTATGGAACACTACATAGGATTGCATAGTTTATAAAATTTTGCCAAAAATTTGATTTAGATATATTTAGACCCTGCACGAAAAGGTTTTTGGCTCTTTAAAAACCTTTTCGTGCAATGTCTATTTAGAGTGTTCACTAAAAGCTTTTTTAGCCACACTTTGCTTGCAATGAGGCTGATTTTACACCAGCAATGACCAACGGGAATGGCAAATGCACGAATTTAAGGATAATTAATTCTTTGAGAGGATTTTCCCTTTAATTTTTATAAAAAAAGGGAAAAAGCTAATCAAAACATCTAGAACTCATCGGTTTGA
>JAYEIY010000293.1:0-5616 GCA_034660375.1 Verrucomicrobiota bacterium | reverse complement strand
AGAGATATCTTTTCTGATACCGCAAAAGCATTATTATTAATTATTAATTATTAATTATTAATTATTAATTATTAATTATTAATTATTAATTATTAATGAAGTGATTGCATTAATCATAATTCAATAATGAGTTCTTCGTTCTCAAAATATAATTTTTTGATCTTTTTGATTTTCTTTGACTGTTCTGGGTTGCGGTTAAAATCTTCTGCCAGATTTGTGGATTTCATCTTTTTCATGATTTCTGCGGGGATCTTTTTGTCTTTTACTTCAAATTCTTCGAGATATAGAAATAAGCGTCCATCTCTTACTGAAACCTCAAAAGAAGCAGAACCGTTCAAATATCGTCCTTTTCCTATTCCAAGGTCAAACCTTTCCAAAGGAAAACTTATTAAGCCCAATAATTTATTGTTTTTAAAGGAAATTTTAGCTATATCTTTTAATTTTTTAAAGTCTTCGTGTCTAGTGAAAAGAGAGTTTACTTCTTTTGCATTTAAAGCAATGTTTCCACTTGTAGTGTTTCCTATATCTTCTTTAAATATCTTGATTTTTTCTGTCAGTTTTTTGTAATCGTCATCTGAAATTTGTTCATACTGAAAGATTCTAGGTTCTTCTGTAGTAAATGATAAAGCATATTCTTTTGCTTTATACAGACCATAAAAGACAGTTCCCACTATCAGAGAAAAAAATAGTAAAACTGCAAGACATCCATAGATTAAGCAGGGAGGAAACTTTTTTTGTATTCCATTTGTCTTGGAAATTCCTTTTTTTGAGTCTCCTAGTTGTTTATATTAATGGGGTGATCGTTGGTTATGATTTTTTTTTAATTATCCCAGTCATCGTCATCTTCTTCTTCTTCTTCTTCTTCTTCTTCTAAGTCCAAATCGTCATCGCTATCATCAAAATCATCATCCCAATCATCACTACTGGACGAGGTGTCTCCTCCCATTAAATCGAAAAAAGAATCTTCTTCATCATCATTTTCAATGGGAGAAAAACCTTCCAACATGGCTCCACACTCAGGACATTCTCCATATTCAATATCATCTGTAAATAGTGATGCATCACATGATGGGCAAATCATAGAACTCATATAACTTTCCTCTTTCGTTTTTTTTATTAAAATTTGGTGTGTAAAATCAGCACAGGTTTTCTATAAAACTTTCCGCTAAATATGCAAGTCAAAAAAAAAGTTTTTTTAATTTTTTTCCATATTATCTTTGTTTTATTCGAGATGATGATAAAAAAGACAATTAGAATTAGATTCTTCTTGACTATTTTATAACTTTGCCTTAAGTTAACTTCGTTTTTTAAATCTATTTTAAAAATAAAAAGGAGAAAATATTTATGTTGGAAGTTATGAAAAGAATGATGACAGTTGGATTGGGTGCAGCAAATATGACAAAGGAAAAACTATCTGAATTGTCAGAGGAGCTTGTTGAAAAAGGAAAGTTAACAGAAGAAGAAGGGAAAAAACTCTATAAACAACTTCAGGAAGAGTCCGATAAAGCAAAAAAAACTTTTGATAAAAAAATAGAGTATATTGTAAATAAAAGTCTGGAAAAAGTCCCCTGTAAAAGAATTTGGAACGATGTAGACAAAAGACTGCAAAGAATAGAAGAAAAATTAGACATTGATAAAAAGAACTAGTTTTTTGGTCTCTTTTGTACTTTTTTTTTGTTATAGTCATATCATGCATTTAAGAATAAATTACGGAAAAATACTAATCTTTCCCTTACAATCTAATATTCTAGAAAAAATATATAGGCATGTTTTTTGATATAGAGAAATTGTTAACATTCTACAAAAATATGGTTTTGGAGATATTCTTAGACAGGTAGATCTGCAACAATATGTGGATTTGCTGAATTAGTGGATGCGCTGAGAGATTAAAATAGAACTTGAACACAAGGGGGTGGAGCCTCTGATTCGTTCTAATGAAGTAATTGCCAATCAACTTGTCTTTGCTCTTGTTTTAAGTTCACTAATTTTACATGCCACTACTCCGCCACTTTGCTATGGCGTCTCAATTTTAGGATTATTGGGCTTCGGAGTTTCCAGTGTTCTTGCCGGTGTTTTGCTGTTTTCAATTTTTAGAAATCATTGAGTGCAAATTCTTTTTTCAAAAAATATCCGTATTGCAGTATCCACAGGTCGCAAGTGGGTTGAAAAAATTATCAATGCACACTACGAAAACATAGCATCCATGGATAGCAGCTTGTTTCTACAGTTCCTGAGCTCTGATATATATTAGTTAAATTTGTAATACAATCCAGGCAGACGACCAGCTTAAATACCTGATTGTCCGAGGAGTAATGGAGAAATGCAAATGCTGACAAAAATTAAGAACTCTAACCGCTATGGGCAAGTATTTACAGAGACCACCCCTATTCAACGGGAAATTATGAAGATATTTATGGCGGAGATTCCCACATAGTTATATTTTTCGGGAATACAGGATTATGTTAAATCGGAGGAAAGAGCAAAAACTAGAACTTTTGAACCACAGATACACACCGATAAACACAGATTTTTTGAATTATTTTAACCCTTTCCGACTATTTAACATAATATCCGTTATGCGTACGCTGAAGTGGTGACCAAACGCAATACTCACACTCTTCACATCACACGCACGGTAATACGCATTTTAGTAGTACGTCATCTCCGAGGACGTGTACAGTTTGTGTTTTCGCTCTCGGAGATAGCGAAGTACTTTGGGAAACGTTTTGGATCACGCGGAGCGGGTAAGCTCGGATTTTCTGGAAAAGATTGTTTTCCCAGAGGGCTTGGCTACCGCGGAGCGATAATTCCGACCGAGGAACGAGGGAGGACTAAAAACTCCGTTTTTGAGGTCAAAAGACTTAGATTGATTTTCTACGCTAGGGAAAATCAATAGAAGATATGCTAACTACGCAATTTTGAATAATTCCTACTTAAATATCAGAGTTTATAGTATCGTACCCCGGAATTATAATAATCTTCACTTAAAAATCAGAGTTTATCGTATCGTACCCCGGAATTATTTTCTTTTATTACTGGGAATAAGGTAAAAGGCAAAATGTGAATAATAGTTGTAAGATAGTTATAGTAAGAGTAACATCCAGCCCAAGTCTTTATATCCCCCCCACGGAATACTAAATAAAATAAGACAAAAATCATACCAAGAAACCAGATTTTTAATAAAGAAACATTCTTGTTTTTCCTAATGTCAATTATTATTAATAGATGAAAAAGAGAGAGGAATATTTGAAAAAATAAATATTTGATTGTTGATAAATAGAAGCCATTAAAGAAAAGAGAAACCATAGAGCCAAATGTCACCCTATAGATAAAAATAATAAATGCAATTATTAGAGCATAATAATAAATTGTAGATATATGTTTATGTTTTGATTCCATATAGATAAAACCTCTTATTTTTTTATAGGATTTTACTTAATTCTTTCTTTTCGAACAAATTCATCATAACGCTTTAATTTGTTTCTTTGTTTTGAATAAAAAATAATATATAATTTTGATTGTATATTATGATTTTTTGCAATTTCAGAAAATTGATTTATTATTTTGTTTTGTTCTTTATTTGAAAACTTACCACAGATTTGTATTTTAATAACGTTATCAAAATATGGATTTGAGTCTAATGGATTTCCCATCCAATAGAAAGCAGAATGACATTCATATAATTTATTATTGAAAAGTTTACTCTGAGGAAAATTTTTATGGTAAGAATTGTGAATTTTCACTGATTCTTCTAGTAATTGAATATGAATATTTTCATCAGGTTTTTTTGAGCATCCACAAAAAGAAAAAAGAAAAAGAGTAATTAGAATAAAAGGTTTAAATATATTCAATTACACCTCCAAGAAAATTGACGACCTGAACGAACTTTCCAGGTTCTATATTTTTCTGTTATGCGTATATGCATATATCTACTAGGTCTGCTTCCCCAATTCCATGATTTTGCTCCCCAATATTTAGTTTCAGTTCTAATAGGTGTTACTTTTTGTTCGGGAATTCTTTGAATAGTTGCAAATGGACTTTTCCCACATGGACAACATATACATCTATTGACATATATCCATTGTCTTGTTAAAGCTAATCTAGATATAGGAAGAGGAAAAGTTACATACTTACGAACTGGTCTAGAAATTGAAGAAAGACGATAAAAAGCAAAAATATTGACAGAAACATGTTTTCTATATCTCTTTTCTAAAATTATATGTGAATGAACAAGAACACAATTTAAACCTGAGCATGATGTAGGACCAATAATTTTATCGGGAAGAGATATACCTAAAGCATAAGATCTGAAAATTTTTCCAAGTTGACCAAAAAAAAATCTAGCAATACCACTAGGATCAGTGACCCTGCCCCTAATCCAACGCAAGAAATCTCCAAAACTGAAAGCTCCTATCAAGTCAATATCAGAAATAGAATTATTATACAAAAACGCATAAACATTCATTCCTCCCCATTCTCCAACTGGGTCTCTAGTCAACCACCGCCCCATATTTGCATCATAAAATCTAAGACCATAATAAACCAGTCCCGTATCATCGACGGGTTTTTGGAGAAGTTAAAGCAGGTTTTATTTTTGTTACGTCCGGTGGATTTTATTATTTTTCCGAAGGGGGCGTAAGTGAATGTTGCATTATATTCCCCGATTCGGTTGCATGTGGCAATTACATTTCCGTTTCCGTCGTACAAGTACTGAAAGGATTGAAATTTTAGAGGTAAATCTTCTCGGTAACGCTTGTGTACAGTTGATGATGCTAAGACTGCTCCGACACCTCCGGTGGAGGTTAGGGTTCCTGCCATATCCAGTCCGAGTGTGTGGAATGTGTAATTATCCATACTTGTGGCTGAAGTGCTTACTGTGCGAGCCTGTTCGATCATTCCGGACATTAGATAGGTGGTTGTCTTGGTTTGTCCACTAATTGCACTAATTGACATGGATTTGATTCTTTGTCCGAGGACATCGTATTTGTAGGTTGTTGTGTTTTCTGGGGATTCGACTTTGATTAGGCGGTTTCGGAGGTTGTAGGTATAGACCTTTTTGTCGCAGGCAGGAATGCCTACGCTACTTTGGGTTAAATTTCCGAAATCATCATATTTGTATTGTGTTTTTTGTTTTGATTTTCTATTTTCGGCTTCTGCGAGTTGGTTTAATTGGTTGTAACAGTAGGAGTTTTTGCGATCCTTTAGTCTATTCCCAATCGGATCATAGGAAGCTCCGTCGAAAATTCGGCTACAAACGCATTCTTTTACAGGCATATGAGCATGGAAAAAGTGTAGCTTATCTGTAAGTTTTAGTTTTAAACAACCCATTTCCAACCTGAAAAATTTGTGATATAAATGTTTTTTTGAAGAGAATTAATGTAGACGGCTAAAAAGAAAAAGCAAGAAATTGAACTGACTTTTTCTTTTTACCTGGTTTTGGAGTGTGTTTTGTGGAATGGAAAAATTCTGAATAACAGGCTTTTTAAATTAACCCAAGTGAATAAAAATTCATTTTCTTTCACTATGATTGTTTTTTTGCATGAGGATATGCAAAGTACTCTTTTTTTGCATGAGGATATGCAAAGTACTTTATTTTTGCATGAGGATATGCAAAGT
>JAYEIY010000292.1:0-5653 GCA_034660375.1 Verrucomicrobiota bacterium | reverse complement strand
TTTTATTGTCTCGCGTAAAGTCTCTAAACATACGCTCCATAAGATTATTTGTTCTTTGTGGCTGAATTTCCTTTATTCCGTCATCAGTATTCACTTTAATAGGATCAGCGAAAAGTTGTTTTCTGTATTTATTAAGTTGTTTTATAAAAGCTCTCAGTTTGCTGTTTTCTATTGCCGGGGGATTTTCTTTTATTTCACTCATAAATTCATCTACATCTTTTTCAATAGTTTTTATTTCTTCGTCTTTGCCATCATCATTTAGTCCAGCAGTTTCATTCTTTTTTGCAATCCGCATTGCATCTCTAAGTTTGTCAAAAAATTGAATTTCATTGGTAATTTCAACCACCTTTTTCCTCAATTCAATATCTTGATTAATCGCTTCGATAGTTGCTTGAAATTTGAGCCCAATACGATAAACCGCCGAATCTTGCTGTGCAATATATTTATCAATGTCAATAATTTTGCCGACCTTTTCAACTCTTAATGTCAAGTCAAGATGTGGTCGATCAAAAGGGAAACCGTAGCCATTACTTTCTGTCTTCCAATCAAGAATCCATTCAACAAGGGAGTAGAAATAGACTGCTTGCATTTGATCATTTTTCTCTGGTTCCGGTTCATTTATATCCCCTAGGTTACAAAACTCATTCACGGCTTCCGGTCTGTTCTCAAATATAAATTTCAGCTCTTTCGACCAGTTTCGAAGTTTTGATAAAAAAGCGAAATGACGTAATCTTTTTCTGATAATATCATAATTTTCTTCAAGAAGATCTTTGCCTATATTACGTAGAAAATGACAGATAAATTTAGGAATGGAAATAGTAAGGTGATTTAAAGAAAATTGAGTGAGAATTAATAAATCTAACTGAATTTTATGTTCATAGGAATATGTACTTCTTTTTCATTCGGTCAGCTTACTTCAGCAACCCTTGTCTTTTTTGCAAAAATGAGACTAGGGCATCTTCAGGAGATGTTGATGTATTTAACCTGACGAGGTCTATTTGTGTGGTATAACAGATTTTTTTTATTTTATTCATGTATTCTTTTAAACTAGCAAGATACTCATTTCTTATTTTTTCAGGAGAGGTTACTATTTCGCCCCCTTCTTCTGAGTCAATAAAACGCATATTTCCTGTGAACGGAAATGTTAATTCATCTTTATCCATAATCTGCATAATGATGCAGTCATGGTGTTTGGCTTTAAGAAGTTTCATTTTTTCTAAAATAGTTTCTTCGCAGTCCATTAAATCTGAGATATAGATAACTAGCCCTTTTCTAGAAATATTGGATGCAAGATATTCAAAATTAGACTCGTGGTTAGCTCGACCTTGAGGCTTTGTTTTATAGAGTTCAGAATAAATCCTTTTTAAGTGATCACGACGGTGTCCCGGAGTTATCTGTGAGATCAGTTTATCTGTATGTATGTAAAGTCCTACATTATCTCCCTGTTTGTTAGCCATATATGCTAGAGAAGCTGCTATAATTGAAGCATATTTTGATTTTGAAACAGAGGCAGATAGGCCTTTATAGTCCATAGAAGCACTGCTGTCTAGGATTATGTAACAGTTCATGTTGGTCTCTTCTCTGAAAACCTTGATGTAGTACTCGTTCAACCTAGCGTAGGCTTTCCAATCAAGATAATTTATGTCATCTCCATCAGTATAATTGCGATAATGCACAAATTCGGAACCGAAACCGTGATATAAACTCTTGTGTTTTCCGGAAATGAATCCATCGACAAGATATCTTGCAAGAATCTCAAGATTATCAATTTTTGCAAGCAGTTCAGGTGAGAATATTTCTGAATGTATTTGGGACATGATAATTTTTTATCGTTAAATGTCTTGTTTTTATGATAAAGCTGTGAATTTTGACGTGTGCAAGACGTGCTTTACTAAAAATGTAGACCATGCACGAAAAGGTTTTCAAAGAGCTAAAAACCTTTTTATGCAGGCTCGCATGAGTTCAAAATCAGAGATTTTGAACTTTATTTGAAATAAATCTGATTTGTTAATGATTATTTTAAGTGTTATTTAGTCAAAAAACAACTGCAACAGACGGTGTATGAAAACCTTCCAACGAAGTGAAAAGGGTTTTTTGTGCAATGTCTATCTAGAACTGACAACTAGTCTTTTTTTGCCCTGGTCGGTTTTGATCTTACTTTCTGTAGATACTTCGGGGTCATCTTTGAGTGTCATGTGTATAATCCGACGTTCTTTTCCGTGCATTGGGGGAAGTGCGACTTCTTCTCCCCATCGTTTTACTTCTTTTGCTGCATCCAGAGCCTGTTGTTCCAGTCTTTCTCTTTCTTCATCCGGCAATTCCTGATGAACTATGGTTTCCGCTTTTCTTTTAGTCTTTTCTTCTTTTTGGTATCCATCTACATCAAGGATTAATCTTGGCATTTGTTCTTCCTGATCGTCCAGTCTGGTTATGCGGGATAGAATTAGTTGAATTGAGTGTAAGGTCTGTCCTTTGCGACCTATTATTCTGCCAGGATCATCTGATGTAATTTTAAGAACAAGATTATTCTTTTTTAATTCAGAGCTTACAGTTGCGTCCAGTCCTAAGTAATTTATCATTTTTGTAAGGTTTTCTACAGCTAGTTTTTCATATTCTTTTTCTTTTGACATTTTTTGTTTCCTTATTTAAACATTTTTACGTTGTTTGTTCCTGCTGAGATTTCTTTTCAATATATTTATGTGAGAAGTAATATTGAAAGATGCTTATTATTTGGTTTACTGTCCAGTAAAGAGTTAACCCTGCCGGCATCCCGTAGAGTAAGACTACAAAGAAAATTGACATGAAATACATCATTTTCTTTTGGGAGGGATCCCCGGAAGATGGGGTTAATTTTTGTTGTAAAATCATGGCTATTCCCATTATTACAGCTAGAGGGCGAATAGGAAAGCTTGCTATATGACACACGGTATCTGGTAAAGATAAATCTGCAATCCAGAGAAAATTTGCCTGTCGTAGTTCTACGGCGCTTCTGAATGTGTTAAATAAAGCGAAAAAGACAGGAATTTGTATAAGCATTGGAAGGCATCCTCCAAGAGGATTGACCTTCTTTTCTTTGTACATTTTCATTATCTCCTGATTCATCATCTGTGGATTATCCTTATGCTTTTCTCTGATAGCTTTTACTTTAGGCTGAATTTCCTGCATTCTCTTCATTGAAGCAGTACTTTTGTGCGTGATTGGCCAAAAAAGCATCTTGATAATCATTGTTATAATAATGATTGCCAGTCCATAACCGTAGCTTGTACCAATATATCTCTCTATTGCAATCAAAGATTTCAATATTATCTTTGTTACGATTGACATCCAGCCTACATTCCACATAATAAAACGATCCAGACCAAGTACTTTTTCTTTTGATTCTCCAGTTTTTCTTAGTAAATTGTACTGTTGAGCTCCTATAAAACAATCGAAGGAAAGGGTTGTTGAAGAGTGAGAAGGAATAGATATTTTTCCCAGCAATAAATCTGTCGTAATTAGTTCTTCATCTATTTTTTCAGGAAAATCTTGATTTTTTATTTCATGAAAACCTAATCTAAACCCATTAATCTTATTTTGCGGCGAAACTATAGAACAAAAATATTTGTTTTTAACCGCAACCCATTGAATTTTTTCTTTAAAATCATCATGAATCAACATTTCTTCTTTGCTGATAGCTTTTAACGAGAAATTATCTCGTTCTTCGTTAGTATAAAAAACATCTACTGCCTGTCCCTGTGTCCCTCCTGCCATCATCCCTTTAGTTGCACCTTGCAATGGCTTCATTGTTCCGCAGTTTATATATGATGCCTTCGACGAAATTGGCACATCACTGTCATTGAAATAAATTATTTTATAGAAAAAACGGTATTTTATTGAGTCATCAAACTCCCACTGATACTGAATCCTGAGTTTTTTTGAAGGAATATATTCTTCTATAACAAGTAATTTATCTGTATTACATATAATTTTTTTAGGATTATTTTCTCTTTTTCCGTCTGCAGAACAGAGTTCAAGGATGGGGTAATTTTCATGTCCCAAAGACATTTTTTCTGTCCTATCGTGATTGAGATGATCTTTAAGTCGGGCTGTTTTTATTGCAGGAATATTTGGGTCTATAATTAATTTCAGACCTTTTTTGTTATCAAAAAAGACGGTTTCGAGCTTTTGTCTTTTTAATTCTTCAGTAGATATATTATCCGTGGGAGAAGATAATTCTTCTTGTGCTAGGGCAGGGGGGATTGTTTCTTTTTTATTATCAGGTTTGATGTCCTTTTGCTCTTTTATTTTTGGAAGGGGGGATTTTTCCTGTATGTTATTTGTCTCTTTATTTACGTTTTCAGTCTTTGTTATTTTTTTAGGAGGAGAGACCCAGCCCATTTTGTAGCATATAGGTTGCCACGTAAGCATTAAAATAAATAAGATTCCGACTCCAGTGATTGTTTTTTTATCCATAATTTCTTTTTAGTCCTTTGTTTCTAAAATATAATTTATTATTTATGAGTCAGATCGGCAAAAATGACCGTAAAATTGCGATTTACCTAAACTCACACAGTTGCAAAAGCGTGTAATCTATCGATTTTTTTTACTTTTACAATTCAGGAAATAGGAAAAATGAAACTCTTGTAATCTTATTCTGTCACTTCAATATATAGTGTATTTCTAGCCCCATGAATCCTGTCTTTCCATTTGCGGGGAGAGATGCCGGTTATTTGTTTAAATTGTCTTGAAAAGTAGTTACTGTCAGTGAATCCTGTAGCGAATGCAGTTTCTGTTATTTGCATTTTATTCTTTTCGAGTAACTCTTTTGCTTTATTTATTCTGAATTCCACGAGGTATTTGACAGGGGTTTTATTCATTGTTTTTTTGAAGAGTCTTGAGAGTGAACTGATGCTCATATTAGCTATCTCTGCAAGATTATTCAAAGATATTTCTTTTTTATAGTTTTCTTCAATATACGCAAGAACCATGCTTAGATTATGTAAATTGTAAGATTTGTTCCAATCTATTTTGGAAAATCTTCTTGCCAGAAAACCTGCAAGTTGAAAAAATGCAATATCTGCCATATATTTATAGCCCGCTGAGCGGTATTTAAGTTCCTCATCTATTGACTGAGTTATTGTTCTAACATATTTGACAGCATTAGAAGAAAGTTGTAAATTTTTGAATTTATCATATTTTGCTCGCATCTTTGGTTCAATTTTGAAAAGAGTATGGTATCCGGGTAGTGCATTGAGTCCATCAAGAAAAGAAGAGTAGTGCTTTGCATCATAAAGAATATTGACTAATTCAAGCTTGTTTACATTCCTATATCCATGTGCCTCTGAAGGATGAATTACAAAAACATCACCTTTTTCTATTTTATATTCGTTTTTATCTGTAAAATGAACTCCATATCCATTCAGAATTATTACAAGTTCCTCAAAAGCATGCCTGTGTAATTCCATAGAATCCTGAAAATCAATTTTTACAATCTCAAGTGCCGGATGACGATGTGTCTTTGCAAATAACAATTGATACTCTTTAACTTTCTCATCCATTTATTGTTCCTTTTTTTTCGAAACTAAATTAGGTTATTTAAAAAAAAATATGAATATTTATTCTATGACGATATAATGCTTGTTTTTGACTGTTTTGTCGAGGTATTATAGAAAAA
>JAYEIY010000291.1:0-5674 GCA_034660375.1 Verrucomicrobiota bacterium | reverse complement strand
GTACGCAGATATATGCAACGCAACAGAATCGCACCTAATAATCTTTGACAGAAGAGAAAATATAGACTGGAATGAAAAAATATATACCGAAAATCAAAAATACAATCAATGCAAAATTAAAATCTGGGGAATGTAGAAAAAATTATCTATATTAATTAAAAACAAGGAAATAAAATTATGTATGTAGGCAGAATCGTATCAGTATGTATGACAAAAGATGAAAGAATCGGAGCAATGTATAGAGTCTCTTCGCGCTCTTTTCCAAACAGGGAAGCAAAACTAAATGAAAAAGGGATCGCAATCCTTCCAAAAGCAGGTTTTGAAAATGATATCTATAAAAATCCATATATCGCCTACAATTGTCTGAGAATAACCGCAGATATTGTCGTAGCAACCAATGGAGCACAGACAGACCCAATAACAGAAAAAATAGACTCCGGCATGTCAATCAGAGATGCTCTCATTACATGCACATTTGCTCTTGATTATGAACACGACCAACTCGATACTCCAAGGATCTCAAGCGTTGTTGATCGTAAAACACGCACCGCATACCTTGGAATAGTCAGAAAAGATGCACTTCTAGTCAAAGAAATAAAACTGGAACCTGGCAACGCCTACTACGTAGCGACTTATGAACATAATGAGCCGTCAGAAAAATATTTCGATACTAATTTTGACGTAAAAGATGCCGATACTGCATGCGATTACATACTTGGACAGGGAGTCTTCGCTGATCTTGAAAAACCAGTAACCTCCGCCGTCGCAATAGAGAATACAAACGGTGGATTCGATACCGCAATTAAAAATGCATAAGATCTAATTCATCAAGGGAACGTTATTTACATTCCACCTTATGCACTAAAATATTATATCACTGAAGATTGAAAACAGATAAAAATATGAAAATAATAAAATACACTGATAATGATTTTGATAATCAGATAAAAAAACTTACATATAGAACCGCTTTTTCTGAAAATGTTGAAAATATTGTTTCAGAAATGCTTAAAAAAATAAAAAAAGAGGGAGATAAAGCTCTATCATTTTATGCCAATAAACTTGATAATGTATCCCTGATAACTGAAGAATTTAAACTAAGCTCTAAAGAAATTGAAGATGCAGAAAAATCACTTTCTGCAGAAACTAAAAGAGCTATCGAAACTGCCAATGAAAATGTTTCTCTCTTTGCAAAACAACGCATTCCTAAATCGTGGAAATTTTCTCCACGAAAAGGTGTTATTCTAGGTGAACGTTACCAACCATACGACCGTATTGCATGTTATATTCCCGGAGGAACAGCCCCACTTGTATCAACCGTAATTCATACTGCCTCCATAGCAAAAACTGCAGGAGTAAAAGAAATTGTTGTTACAACCCCATGCAAACCAGATAAAAGTGTTCATCCGGCAATACTATATGCTGCAAAAGTTGCCGGAGCAACAGAAGTATACAGACTTGGAGGCGTTTTTGGAATTGGAGCACTGGCATACGGAACAAACACAATATCAAAGGTTGATAAAATTGTCGGACCGGGGAACCAGTATGTTACCGCTGCTAAACGCCATGTCTATGGAGAAGTCGCACTCGATATGGTTGCAGGACCATCAGAAATTCTTGTTATAGCAGATGATACTGCTAATCCTGCTTCGGTTGCAGCAGATCTGCTTTCACAGGCAGAACACGGTTCAGGTAAAGAACAGGCAATTTTTGTCAGCAACTCATTTTCTCTCATTAAAAAAGTGGAAAAAGAGCTGAATTCTCAAATAAAAACTCGAAAAAAAGCAGATTATTTAAACAAGGTATATGAAAAAGGAATATTTCTGATATTTACGAAAGATATATCCCAAGCTATTGATGTTGCCAATAATTACGCCCCAGAACACCTTGAAATAATGACTGAGAATTCAAAAGATGATGCAAAACAAATAAAAGCTGCAGGTGCAATTTTTATAGGACATTATACTCCGGAATGTGTGGGCGATTTTACTGCGGGTCCCAGTCATGTACTGCCTACAGGAGGAAGTGCCACTCGTTTCAGCGGTCTGACTGTCGAACAGTTTTTTAGACGAATGAGCACCGTAGAATACTCAAAAGAAGCCTTAAAAAAAGAACTTCCCGCAATTAGAGAGTTTGCAATCAATGAACAACTTGATGCACATGGCTATAGTGCTGAGGTCAGAATAACATAAAAAAATGCAGAAAAACTCAACAGACAACTTAACAATTATTCCTAGGTTTTACAAAAAACTAAAAAATCTTTCTTATTGCATTCTGATAAAGAAAATCCTGAAACTTTTCATTATGGTTTTCCTTTCAGGAACTCTTGGATTTTTATTTTTTGCTACTCAGGATTATTATTTTGAACTTCAGGAAAAAACAGTTTTCACAGAAGCTCTAATCCTGACAATAATTGTTCTATTTATTTTCGTATTTAAGTTAATACAAATAATCTACTCAAAAAATAGGACTCATGACGCAGCTCGACTTATCGAAATTCAAAGCAAAAATCTACATGACTCCCTTGTATGTGCCACAGAAATAGTAGAAAAAAAACAATCCCCGGGAATAATAGAAAAAGCTCTAATCACAGACGTAGAAGAAAAAACATCTGATTTAAACTTTCTTACAGCATCAGGGATAAGCAAAAGATTGATTTATATGTTTTTGCTCACAACTATCCTTGCTTTTCTAGCCCCAGCAGTCTTCCAGCTAAACGTCACAAAAAAAATACAAAATCATTTCTTCACTCTGACTGACAATTCTACAGGGATAGAGGTAACTCCGGGAAATATAAAAGTAGCAGAAGGAACTGACCTACAGATAACCGCAACAATTAAACGCGGAATAAAAGAGGCAGATATACAACTGACATCAGAAAATAAACAAGAAAAATTTAAAATGGAAGACAAGGAAGAGAAATCTATCTTTACTGTCTATAATATAACCAAACCAACAACATATACTATCACCACACCATCTCTTACTAGTCATGCTTACAAAATAAAAACATACCTCTTTCCGCAAATTGAACAAATAGATATAAAAATTACCCCTCCCGAATATACAAATAAAAAAGTTTTTTCTATAGTCTCACCTGAAATACTCGATTTTCCCGCAAATTCTAAAATAGAAATTACGTGTACAACTAACAAAAAAGCCTCCTTAAAAATAAAATATAGTAAAGACACAACTGCCAATCTGATAAGAGAAACCACAAAAAAATATAACTATAAAATGACTCTTAAAAAGGATGAGAAAATAAAATTAAGCGGTACCGATTATGAAGGATACAAGTTATCCGAGAAAACTTTTAATCTTAATGCCATTCAGGACTTCGCTCCCAGCATAAAAATATATGAACCTGAAAGAGATTCATCAACAATAGTCGGAGATTCCCCAGAAACCAAATTCGGAGTAAATGATGAGTACGGAATAAGCAAAGTTTACATAAACTGGTGGATCAATGAAGCTCGTCAAAAAGATATAATCTGCCATCAGAGTAATAAGAAAAAAATGCCGGACGCACTGGAACTATCACATTTTTTTCAATTGGATGATGCTAAAGCTGGGGATATAATAACATTTACTGTAAACGCCGAAGATAATATGCTTCCCAAGCATAATGCCACCACAACAGAAGCGTATTTCATTGAGGTAAGACCAGAAAACTATAAGCGAAAAAGCAAAATGAAAGGCTGTTCATCAAAACTTGATATAAGTGACCTGATAACTGAACAAAAACGTATTATCCGCTCTACAATAACATACATGCAAACTGACTATAAAAAAACAGAAAAACTAGCACAGGATATAAAAACCTCTTCAGGTGCGCTAAGAATCGCCACACAGAAAAAATTGAGGGAACTTAAAGAAAAAAATAAGATTCCAGAAGGAGCTACATCAGGAAGTATAATTGAAGTATTATTTGAAACAGCAATAGATTTTATGAAAGCAGCAGAACAACTCTGCATTAGTAATCTAATAACGGAATCTCTTCCCAGACAGCAATCCTCCTTATCAACACTGATTTCATTGGAAATAGAACTCAAAAAAAATGCGGCTTCAGGAGAAGGAAAATCCAAGAAAAGCTCTCCTGATAATTCAAAGAAAAATCAAAATGAACAAAATAAAGATAAACAACAGCAGAAAACTGTCAAAAAACTCAAAAAAGCCATTAAAAACCTACAGGAACAAATAGAAAAACAAAATGAACTGAACAAACAAAGCACCCCTCCATACAAAGCAAACGAAGCAATAGCAAATGAACTCAAAGAAAAACAAAAGAAAATCGCAACAAATACAAGAGCAATAAGAGAAGAAATAGCAAAGATGCACCCTGAAGTTGAAAAAAATCTTGAAAAAGCAGAAAAATTGATGGATAGGAATCTAAATGCTCTACAGAAAGCCGATAACAAACGAAATCTTTACGGAAAAGTAGCTCTTCAACACCTCTCAAAAGCAAAAAAAAACCTCAAAGATCTTCTTAAGTATGCCGAACAAAATATGATTAAAAAACTACAGCAACAAATGGCAAAACTGGCACAACAACAAGAAAAAATTGCTGAAGAATGCCAAAAATGCGCTGAAAAATGTTCTAGTGGGAAAAGTGGGAAAAAAACAGGAGAAAATTCGAGTCCTGCAAAAAGTCTAGCCTCTATCCAGAAAAAACAAAAAGAAATTAGCAAAAAATATGCACATCTGGAAAAACAAATAAGAAAAGTAACCTCTAAAATTAGAGAAAAATATAAAAATGCTTCCAAAATGCTTAAACAAACCCTCCAGAAAAGCCAAAAAGAAAACCTCAAAGGCAAACTCAAAAAGGCCGAAAATGCTCTTCAATTCAATCTCTTAAACAGAGCACAAAAAGAACAGAGTTCTGCTGCAAAAACAATGGGTAAACTAACTGATATGCTCTCACAAGCAGTAGGAAAAATGCCACAGATGACAAAACATGAATTACTTCAACTACTTAGCAAGCTTCGTGAACAAAAACATCAACTGAAGAAAAACATGCAAAATAAACGACCAGAAAATGAAATCGCAAAATCAATAAGAAAAGACCTTAATAAGATACTTAAAGAAATGGCAGGTAATTTAACTAAAAATGAGTCATCTCAAATAAAAGAATCACTTTCAAAAACTGGCAAAGGATCAGGAACAGAGAATAAAATTATCCTATCCATACTAAATCAACTTATTTATACAATAGAAAAAAAATTGCTCGACTCAGAACTACAAAAACGAATACGTTCAAATAATACATACGCCCCCCCCCCAGAAAAATATAGGAAACAAGTAAACGAATACTTCAAACAACTTAGTACGGAGTAAAATGCAAATTATGAAATTCTGGCAAATCCTGATTTTAATTTGTAATTTTTTTTAATATTTCTAATTTTTTCTTAACATTCCTCTCACTCCATTGATGTTAATTATGCATAGGCGTAGACTCGACGAGAATGTGTTTATTCTCGTCGGAGTCGAGACGACGCCTAAGTCTATAACTCGTCTTTTTGTCATCAACCATCTCCAATTGATGTAATTTCACCATCTCAAATTGATGTTGTAGTAATTCTTTTTTTTCTAGTTTTTTCTCTTTTTTTGCCTTTTCTTTGATTTTTCTTACTTTTCTTTCTGATTTTCTTTCTTTTTTCTTCCCCAGTTAATAAAA
>JAYEIY010000290.1:0-5739 GCA_034660375.1 Verrucomicrobiota bacterium | reverse complement strand
AGATAAAACACTTGTCTTTTTCTATTTTCATTGTAAACGTCTTGCATTTGAAATTATACCAATTTATAGTGATTCAAACATTTTAAATTGGCCATCTTTTGATTCGCTTATTCCTGATAAATCCGATTTGTTTCTTTTACTCATTGCTTTATCAGCCGTTCCAATAATTAGAAAACAACATGCATCGATGGGAGTTAATTCATAAATAACTAAGGATACCTGTTGGGATATCTCCAGCAGAGTGGAAATCTCAAAAGAATTTAATAATGGTAAATTTGGGATTTCAACTACATGTTTGAATTGGCTCCGTAATCATGTTCAAGGGCAATTGCTACAATTTGGCAGACTCCAGTTTCATTTAATTATGTTATCAGGTGCATTTAGAGTTTATCGTCGTTCTGTAGACGGAAAGTATATGATTTTGGCTGAGCCCGGAATGCGTTTTACCCCTGACGGTTATCATGATGGTGTTGGTGAAAAATTATCTTTTGATGCCTGGTCTTCTGATTGGAGAGAGAAAGACGGTATAGTTTTGGCTACCGAAATAGGTTCTGAAGGGCGTGCCCATAAAAAATCTGTAACCTTTAAATTGAACGAATGGGAATTGATTGCAAACAAAGATTCAGCAGTCTTAAATATTCATATTCCACGAGGTTCACGCATTCAAATGTCTGATTGGCAAAACTCAATTAAGCAAGCATTCGAATATTTTGAAAAACAATCTTATTTACCTAAGCCGGTCGCATGCGTATGCAGATCATGGATCTTTGATCCTAGACTCCAGGAAATTTTACCAGAAAAATCAGGGTTGGTTTCTTTACAAAAACGCTTGAGACTTTTTCCATTTGTTTCTCCATTAGGGACACGATCTGGTTTTTATTTCGTTTTTGGTGATGACGATATAGATTTAAAAGTTGCGGCAAGAGATACTTCTTTACGTCGTGCAATGCTTGATTATGTAAAAAACGGAGGTGTTTTTACCGGCGGTGGTATGATTATTTTTAAAGATGAAATAGAACAACGATTTTCAATAGACACTTAAACAACAGTCAAGACTGGAAATGAAAGAATCACTGTTCAAATTATCATGTCTTAAACAATAGTCTACTTAAACCTTGCACGGAAAGGTTTTTAAAAAGCAAAAACCTTTTCATACAGGCTTTCTAGATTTAAAATCAGAGATTTTGAACTTTATTTGAGATAAAGGCTGACTCGTTCATAATGATTTTAAGTGTTATTTGTTCAAAAAACAATTGCAAACAGAAACAGGCAGTGTAGGAAAAGTCTTCGAGCGAAGCGAAAAAGACTTTTCCTGCAATATTTAGTTAGATAATGGACGATTTTTTTTTAAGTTATACACCAATAATCATGCCTTCTCTTGCCCAAAAAATCTCCATAGGGGGGGTCATAGAGTTATATTTCACAGAATATTCACTTGCAAATTTGTCAAGAATTGCGTCAGTATGGAGTGGATCATGATGAAAAACGGCCATCTTTTTTACGCCGACTGAATATGCGAATTTTGTCAAAATATTCAATGAAGTATGCCCCCATCCCTCTTTATATTCTTCAGAAGTATATTGTCCATCTGCAATTAATAAATCAGCATTTCTGAAAAAATCCATTATTGCGGCTTTTTGAGGATGTGGAGAACCATTTTTTTCTTCATAAGTATAAAGGATATTTAATTCATTATCTGTTGCATAAATACAAGTTTTTCCTTTGTGATTTACTTTGTAAGCAAGACTACCTCCTGGATGAATGAGTTCCTGAACCCCTATCTTCAAGCTTCCAACAGAAACAGAATTGCCTGTAATCTCTCTAATCTGAAGATTAGATGAAAAAGCACTCATTTCGACAGGGAAATAATTTTGATCCATCTGTCCCCGCAGGATTTTCTCCAGGAATTTTCCACGTTTTGCTGCTCCGTATATCACAATATTAACATCAGGCATGTAAGCAGGCTCAAAGAAAGGAAGTCCCTGAATATGGTCCCAGTGAGTATGACTTAGAAATATATGCAAAGAAGTATCTGGTTTATTGAGCAAATCTCTTCTTTTTAATTCAATCCCAAAATTTCGTATCCCTGTACCCGCATCAAAGATAAGAATGGTATTATCCACCTCTATGTGGACACAGGAAGTATTGCCTCCATACTTTTCTGTCACTCTTCCGGGAGTAGGGACTGATCCTCTTGTTCCCCAAAAGCCTACAAGGAAGGCTTCTTCAAGCTGATTTATTGATTGTACAAATGTAGTCATCACTATAAGATTCTCTTATTTAATTAGGTCTTGCACGAAAAGTTTTTTTACTTCGTTCGAAGATTTTTCGTGGGGGGGCTAATTATATTAATGTGTTATGTTCCTCTACAAAAACAAAATCTGCCTCGCCTACCTGGAAGGTGTCTCCATCCCTGAGTACGCATCTTTTGACTTTCATAGAATTAACATATATTCCATTAGTACTGTTCATGTCCTCTATATAATATTCTCCATTAGAAAATAGAACTTTTGCATGAGAACGAGAAATGGTATTAGAAGGAATAATAATGTTGCCTTCACTGCGACCTATAACCACAGATTCTTCATTCAATTCATATTTGTTTTTCCCCGCTTCGGGATAGGTAAAGAGCAAAAAAGTACTGTTTTTTGCTTTTTCTTGAGGTCGGAGAATTTGCTCTCTTGA
This sequence comes from Verrucomicrobiota bacterium, assembly GCA_034660375.1. GTDB lineage: Bacteria > Verrucomicrobiota > Lentisphaeria > UBA2565 > JAYEIY01 > JAYEIY01. Next base: position 3,054 of record JAYEIY010000290.1, on the reverse strand, counting down.
GAGAGGTTGAGTATAATTTATTGATTTATTCATTATAGGCAAATAATCCATTTAAGAACTATATTCAAACAAAATTAAACTTATTCTGTCAAGTAACGAAAATAACAGAACATTGTTTGTGGTATAAAGTATAATTAATATAACGCAATTTGAAAAAAAAACAATAGCAATAATAAAAATATAAACCAAAAACAATTGTAATCAAAGTAAAGTTGCTAAAAATGCGGTTCATCACGGAAATGAGTATCAATAAAAATTTCACTATGAAGAGCATGAAGAACCATGAAGGGGAGAAATGAATAAGAAATTAAAAACTTGTATTTCTTCATGAATTTTATATTATCATGGTGAAAAAAGTATAAGGAAATGAGTAAAGGCTTATGAGCCTAATAGTACGCATTATCGTGAAGATGCAAAAATGGTTTTATTTTTGAGGATCCAATATTAACTTAATCAACTCTTTTGCAAGCTTTTTCTTAGTCATAATAGGGATTGTTTGCATTTTTTCTTTACTCAAAACGGTAACTTCATTACAGTCTGACTCAAAACCTATATCCTTGCGACTTACATCATTGACAACAATCCAATCAAGCTTTTTTTGCAGAAGTTTCTTTTGTGAATTCTCAATTACAGACTCTGTTTCTGCTGAAAAGCCCATAATAAATTGTCGTTCCTTTTTTATCTTTATTACCTCTGAAAGGATATCTTTTGTTCTTTTCATTTTCAGCAGAAGCTCTTTCCCTTTTTTTTTTATTTTCTCTTTTTCTTGTATGACGGGTCTATAATCTGCAACTGCGGCAGTCATTATAAGTCCATCATAATCAGGAAAATTTCTTAAAACTGCAAAAAGCATATCTTTGGCAGAGAGAATTTGTTCTACATTACATTTTTTGGGAATACTTAGCGAAACAGGTCCGGAGATAAGTTTGGTTTCTATGCCAGCAGCAATAGCTGCTTCGGCAATGGCATAACCCATTTTACCTGTAGATCTATTGGAAAAGAATCTTACAGGATCAAGGAACTCTCTGGTCGGACCGGCTGTGATAAGTATCTTCATTAAATTTTTTCCTTTAGTTAATCTAAGTATACCCTGCACGAAAAGGTTTTAAAGAGCCAAAAAGCTTTTCGTACAGGCTCGCATGAGTTCAAAATCAGAGATTTTGAACTTTATTTGAGCTGAATGCTGACTCGTTAATAATGATTTTAAGTGTTATTTACTCAAAAAATAACTGCGAAGAGAAAGAGACAGTGTATGAAAAGCCTTCGAAGGAAGTGAAAAAGGTTTTTTGTGCAATGTCTAAGTATTCTATTTTAATCTTATCGGATTTGTATTATTATTTATTCGATGTTGGATGTTGAGCATTCAATGTTTGAAGTTCCAGTGACAGTCGGCTTTGTGCATTAATCGGTGAAACGTCAAATTATGATCTTTAAATATTCATGGCAAAGAGGATTTGAAGTATCCTTCTCACTTCATAAGATCGCTTATAGGTATTATTTTTTTGCAGAGTTTGGCTACTTCAATACATTATATTTAAAAATGTACCACAATGCGGCGACAGCATCCTTCCAACCGATTTTTTTACCTTCGTCAAAGCGTCTTGCTTCATAAGCGATAGGGATTTCATAAATACGACAGTTCAATTTAGCTAGTTTTGCCGTAACTTCCGGTTCAAATCCAAAACGATTACACTCTAGATCAAAAGATTTAAAAATATCTGCTTTAATCATCTTGTAGCATGTCTCCATGTCTGACAAATGTAGATTGGAAAAGAGATTTGATGCAGTTGTAAGAAATTTATTTCCCATATAATGCCAAAACGAATCTATAAGCAACTCTGATCCGGAATATCTGCTACCATAAACCGCATCGGCTTTATTTTCTTCGAATTTTTTAAGTAATTTAGGAAGTTCTTCAGGATTATATTCCATGTCGGCATCCTGAATAACAACCGCATCTCCAGAAATTTCCTTTTGGGCTGTCCTGATTGCCGATCCTTTTCCTCTATTCTTATCATGAGACAGTACAACAATCCGTTTGTCATCTATTTTTTTAAGGATATCTGCTGTCCCGTCAGTAGAACAATCATTGACAATAATAATCTCAATATCCTTGATTTTTACATTTAAAATACGTTTAATAACAGAAGAAAGAGTAGTTTCTTCATTGTACACAGGAACTATAATTGATAATTTCATAAAATGTTTGTCCTTATTCAGAGCCTGCGTGAAAAGGTTTTTAAAGAGCCAAAAACCTTTTTACGGAGGCTCACATGAGTTCAAAATCAGAGATTTTGAACTTTAGTTGAAATGAATGGTTACTCGTTAATAATGATTTTTATTGTTATTTACTCAAAAAATAACTGCAAACAGAAACAGGCAGTGTATGAAAAGGCTTTGAGCGAAGTGAAAAAGGCTTTTCGTGCAATGCCTATTTAGAGATTTATCATGGTGAATCCACATAGAATCTTCTTTTCTTTCACCATGATAGATTTTTTACATCTCCTTCGATTTTAGAGTCAACCAAATTTTAATTTTACTATACCTTCATTATGTGAAAATAAAACTATGTTGAGAAGAAAAACTCGAAGATATAGGAAACGCAGATATAAAGGCGTTTGCTACTATTTATAAAAGAGTTTTCTATATTTTTGTCAACATTTTTGTCAAATATTACTTTTTCTATTACAAACCTTTTGTATTTTAAGCATTTATTAAGTATTGTTTCTAATCACATCATTATATCCTTATTTTATTTTTTGACGAAAATCTAATAATAGAGTGATCTACTTAGCCCACAAATTTTTGAGAAAAATTGTTTTTTAATATGCGAAAAATTACAGACAAATCATATCCTAAAAGGATTCTTGTTCTAGGATTGGGGGTGAGTGGCTTTGCTGCGGCTAAGCTTGCTCTTTCCGAAAAAAACATTGTTACTGTCCTTGATGAGGGTATTTCCGAGAAACTGGAACAACGTAGCGAACAAATAAAAAGCAGGGGAGGAAAAGTTTTTCTGAGCTGGAACGGCAGAGAAAAGCCTGGGGAATTTGATTG
>JAYEIY010000289.1:0-5755 GCA_034660375.1 Verrucomicrobiota bacterium | reverse complement strand
TTAAAATTAAAGAACTCAGGGCAATAGGAGGAGGCGCAAAAAGCTCGATATGGACACAGTTAAAGGCGGATGTATTAAATAAACCAATAGTAAATGTAAAAGTGACAGAAGCCGGATGTCTGGGAGGTGCTGCACTTGCATTTGCAGCAGAAACAAAAAATGATATTTCAAAAACTATAAACAACTGGGTTCAAACTGGTTCAACAACATATCCAAATGCAGAATTTGCAAAAATATATTCTGAAAAATTTAAAATTTATAAAAAACTTTATCCTATAATAAAAACATTAAAAAATTAACAACGGAGATAAAAAAAATGGTCACACCAAAAGTTGCTTTTATCGTATATGGAGTCCACAAAGACGGTTTAAATGATCCTATGGGGACTCCATTTATTGATGAAACATTGATTGCAAAATCAAAAGAAACATTGCTTGCACAAGGAATTAAGTTAGTTGAACATGATATTGTTATCGCCTCAAAAAAAGAGGTAAAAGAATGCTTTTCTAAATACAAAAAAATGGATGACGTTGATGGAGTAATACTCTTTTCAGGCACATGGGTGTGGTCATCTCATATGATTGCTGCAATAAGAGATTTTGCTTTAACAGGCAAAGGTATTATTCTCTGGACACATCCCGGCTCACAGGGATGGCGCCCTGTCGGTGGCCTGGTTATGCAGGGAGCTTTAAAAGAAGTGGGCATCAAACATCGCTTCGTTTATGGCAAACATGATGACCATAAAGATATGGAAAAAATCCTTTCCTATTGTAGAGCAGCTCATATGAAAAATAAGTTAAATATGTCCACTATCGGTACTTTTGGTGGTCGTGGGATGGGACAGACTTGTGGGGCAGCCGATCCATCACAGTGGATGAAAGTTTTTGGTATTGATATTGATTCACGTGATACTACAGAACTTTTGAAAACAGCAAAAGCAATTACAAAAAAAGAATTATGCCAGGCACGTAAAGAAATTCAACCCTACTTCAGCGAACCTATTCCTGAGAATGAAACTGCTGAAAAGTCTATTCGTATCTATTTAGCAAAAAAAAAATCATAGCCAAAGAAGAGTGGGAATTCTATGTAATTCAATCTTTCCCAGGATTAGGAGATGAATATAGTGCCACATGTTTTGCGCAAAGTATGATTTTGAATGATGGTATTGGAACATCAACTCTTGGGGATTTTAATACTGCAATGACTGTTAAACTACTTACAGATTTAAGTAAAGAACCTGTGTATTATGGTGATTTACAACATATTGATAAGTCAACAAATGAGATCAAAATCATTGGAGATGGTGCCTGCCCTCCATCACTGGCCGGAAAATTGCAACCTGCAAAATTTGCAGAACACGGCATTGAAACAGAGGGAGAAGCTGGTGGGATGTCCGTTGAACTTGTATGCAAGCCAGGTAGAGGAGTACTGGCACGTCTGGGACGTAATAATGGTCAATTTGAAATGGTTATTACTCGTTGTTCAATCAAAGAACCAGATACTGAAGAACTTGAAAAACGTCGTCTTGAATGCGGAATTCCATTTTGGCCACATGCTTTTGTCACTGCTGAATGTGATATAGAAAAGCTTTTAGAATCCTGGAATAATGAATATGCTGTTCTCGGTTATGGAGAACATTTGTATCAAGATATGATAGCATTCTGTCAACAAACGGGTATTAAAATAATAGCTCTTTAATCAAATCATTATTAATAATATTTTTAAATCTGGAAAATGGTGCGTTGAGTATATTGCTGAGGATGGGGGACGTTTATCTTCTCTGCAATATTTAGGAATTGACCTCTTAACACCTAGACCACAAAGCTTCATAGAGCCTAAAAGTGATTTTGGGCTTTATGAAACACGCCCTGTTTGCGGTTACGATGATTGCTTTCCAACAGTTGATTCCTGCATTTATCCAAACAAAAATTGGAAAATTCCTGATCATGGAGAGCTTTGCTGGTTAAATTGGAATATAAGCCAGCGAAAGAATATCCTAAAATGCTATGTAAAAAGTAAAGTTTTACCATTGACTTTTCATCGCAACTTAATATTTGAGAATGATCAGTTGGTATGGGATTTCAGATTGGAAAATTACGGCAAGGAAGCACTCTATTTTCAACATATAATGCATCCTTTGATGCCTTTGCAGCAGATAAGTGATATCAAATTACCAGATTTTATTGAGCTTTATTATACGATAAATAAGGATTCTCAACTAAATATATCAAGAGATGAACTAAAAACACTATTATTGAATCACGATAAAGCTTCCGCTTCAATGTTTATTCTTCGTAATTTAAAAGAAAATCAATTTTCCGTTATGATGAAAACAGGAATAAAACTGACAGTAAACTTTCCTTTAAATTTATTTTCCTCACTCGGGATATGGTGGAATAAATCAGGCTACCCCGATGAAAAAAATCATCAACGTAGTGAATGTGCTCTCGAACCGATATCTGGAAACAGCAGTATGCTGAAAGATGCATTCAATGAAGGTTTAGCTTTAAAAGTTGAACAGGAGACCTCCTTTTCATGGCGTATTAACTGGATAGTGCAAAAAGTATAAATAGACATTGTAAGAAAAGCCTTTTCACTTTGTTCAAACGCTTTTCGTGCAGGGTCTAATTAAAGAAAAGGAAATAAATGTACTTTTTTAAAAGAAAAGAAAAGAAACTCTCCTCTTTTATTGACAACATTAGAAAAATTTAAAGATTATCCTTTTGAAGGGGTATTTAATAAAAAACTTAATTTTTAAATTATGTCGAATCTATAGTCTCCCAGTATAGAAATTCATTTCTGAGGGGACTAATAATCAATGCCCTTTAGAGCCATTTGCCCCTTATCAAAGGGATGTTTTATCTTTTTCATTTCAGTAACCAGATCTGCATAATCTATTATTGCTTGTGGTGCATTGCGACCGGTAAGGATAATATGCATATTTTCTGGACAATTTTCAAGGACAGAGATAACTTTAGCTGTGTCAAGATATTTTAAATCAAGGACAATATTGATTTCATCAAGAATCAAGACATTATAGATTTTTTGAGAAATAAGATCTTCTATAAATTTCCAGATCTTTTTGCAGGTTTTGATGTCATCCTCTCTATTTTTTGTTTTCCATGTAAAACCATCTCCCATAGGAAAAATATCAAAAGAAAGATTTGCGGACTCCGCAAATTTAAATTCTGCAGTCGAAGTCTTGTTTTTGATAAACTGAACCATACCCACTTTCCAGCCATTACCGATTCCTCTGAGAGCAAGTCCTAAAGCAGCAGTAGTCTTTCCTTTTCCGTTACCAGTATATAATATTATCATTTGTAATTAGACATTGCATGAAAATCCTTTTTCACTTAGTTAGAAAGCTTTTCATATACTGTCTGTTTGTCTTTTGAGTAAATAGTACTAAAAATCATTATAATGAGTCAGAATTCATCTCAAATAAAGTTTGCTTTATCACCCCATAATCCCAGAGCCGGATTACTTATGTAAAAGATCTCTTCTCCATCGGGCATGGTATTGTAACCGTCTGCAAGCTTATTAGGATCGTATTTTTTCTGCATTTCTTCAAGAGATGCATAGTTAAAACCTACATCTTCGATTTCCTTTTCTGAAATAGAATTGCCAGGACAATAAGTAATTTTAAAGCGTCCTTCTGAGGAACCATGAATAAGGTGAGCCGCTGCACTGAGATTTCCTCGTAAATCCGCATTCTCTTCTACAGCTTTTAATGTCGATTTTGTCCCATTGTAACCATATTTTCGTATTAACCTATCTATCTCCGGATCCTCTCCAAATTCTTTCAGTGCCGGAGCAAGTACAATTAATTCGCCACCATCCGCAATAGCCATACGAGTGCGATAAACAGCTTTATTTCCTAACCAAGTGCTTTTAAATTCTTCAGGATCTAGATAAACAATAACCTTTTGCAGAGAATCATCAAGGATATTTATATTTACTTTTTTACATAATTTGCATGGTTTCAGGAAAACTTCATCCCCACTGCCTGCATAAAATCCTCTCATTAACATCTTTTCTGTTTCATTATCTCTCTGCATAACGGTGTGAAGATAATAGATAGGCAAGTCAGACAAAAATGTGTGTAAACCATAATCAAAGAGTTTTCTTACAGGATTGCGAGCTTGCCCCATAATACGTTCCATATTGTAAACTGCTCCCAGAAAATGAGATTTATTTATCGTATCTGCACCACCAATGCCAACCATAATATTCTTTGTATAATTTGCCATTCCAACAACTTCATGAGGCACAATTTGTCCGATGGAAAGAATTACATCATAATTATCAAAAAGTATTTTATTAACCTCGACATCAACATCGTAATTTACTTTTCCTTCAGACCATTCATGAAGAAGTTTACCAGAAACAGTCCCCTTTTTGACAACATCTTTTCTCCAATTGTGTTTTATAAAACAATTCAGAGGTATCTTTTCTCCAAACATTGATCTTAATTCATTATCATTCATGGGAACATGCGTCCCAAGAGCCGGAATAATGTCCACATGAGATTGTGGAGTCAGCAATTCGTATAGAATTTCAGTGATTTTTCCTGCGTGAGAATTAAGTCGTGTAATATCGGGTGGAACAATCAATACTTTGTTAAGAACTTCGGGAATTGCCTCAAGCATATTTTCAAGAAGTATCTTGAGATCTTTATCTGTAACAACAATTTTTTCTCCACCTTTTTGAACTAAAATTGACATATTTGTCTCCTATTTTTTTACCCAGATACTGGATGCGTTATTTTTTGTAGAGCCTCCAATAATTTTATTGTTTTGATCAAGAATCACTACGTGCGCTCTTTGAAGGTTTGAAACTTTTCTATATTCCAAAGCTCGAAATGACCATAGTTTCCACATTCCCTCTGTTACCCTGAAACGCAAATCGTAATCCTGTGCTTGCATTAGTCTACTTGCGACCAAATAAAGAACCGTATTTTGCCCTTGTTTTTTGGCATAAATCTTATTTGCAATCTTTCCCCCTGTCCTGTGTTGTTGTACTTTAATCCAATTCCCGAAATCAACCAGAAGTTTTTTCAAATGTTCTGGAGTTGGTGCGAAAGAGGGGTCATATACAAAAGGCGTTTTTGGACGAATATGCCTTGTAATTGATGCATGTTTGATAGATGATGCTGTTTCCTTAGGTCTTATTGAATTGGAAGACGCAATAGTTTTTTGTGTTTTTTCTTTGGCAGCTTTATCTTGAATTTCACGGTGAATTGCCTTTAATGCCATAATTTTAGCGACTCTTTCGGGAAAAAGAGTTTTATAGGATTTTGGAGAAATATTATGAACAGGATATATCATCTCTCCATATTTTAGTTTCAATACAACCTTACCTTTTGAAAAAGAGACCAGTTCTGCGTTGATTTTTCCTCCACTCCGTAAAAATATTTTATATTTTTTCCCTGGTTCAGGAAAACCTAATTTTGCAAGAAATTTATCATAATAAGCGTCAAATTTCTTTTCCATTTCTGTTTTTTGGGGTTCTACTGGTTTTATATATTTCATTTTCCCAGTACTTTTTTTTCTTTGGTCTGGGACTTCTATGCCAAGAGATTCTGGTAATAAATCAGAGTCTGTTTCCGGAGTCTTTTGCTTATTCTTATGTTCTTCTTTTTCTTCTTTTCCAATAGGCAAAAATTTTTTTATCTCGGCGGGGACATATTTTTGAAACCATCCCTGAAATGGACCAACATAATTAAGTCCAGCTGCAAATGCAATAAAAACAATAA
>JAYEIY010000288.1:0-23352 GCA_034660375.1 Verrucomicrobiota bacterium | reverse complement strand
TCAAAAAAACACAAAAACATTGAAATTCCCCTCCAGGGAATATTCTTTTCTTATTCATATCCCGCCGCGATGCGGTGGGCTACGGTGAATATCCCCGCTGGGGATAAAACGGATATTCTTTCTTAAGGATTGACCTTAGATGAGGTGGAATAATATCCTGGATAAAAAAAGGGAATCTGAGTTGCTCGATAACTTGGAGCTCTGGATAATATAAAAAATAAAATCCTTTAATCTCGAATTTCAGGTAAAACTTTATTTCTATTTTTAACCATTTAGCTTAGGTTATTTAGCTTAGGTTAAGAACAGCATTTCTGGGTTTGCTATACTTAAAAGTATAAAGTCAAATCACTTAAACATGAAATATGCCAATTAGTCTTCTATTATTTTCTCAGTTGGGGAAGGTTTAATTTTGTTTTTTTGTGGAGTCTCTTTGCTTTTGACAAAGCGTTTTATATCAATATCCACATTTTTTATGTTTGCAATTCCCAATTTATCTTCGAGACTGTTTACTATTTTATTTTGAATCTCATCTCTTAGGTTTATAAGATTGGTTTCATATTCTGATTGTGCAAGAATTTTTATATTGTAATTATCTCCGGATGTTCTAAGTTCTACATTGTTTACAGAGAACTGGGAGAATGCTATAAGATCTTTTGAAACAAAATCGGTAACTGCGCTTTTTGATACAAATAAAGATCCTCTTTCTCCGGATACAGCAATACCCTTGCATTGTGTTTTCATTGTACGAAATATCATTATTATTTTGATCAAAACGAGAACAAGGAAGATAAATGCGATTCCCCAGATAAATCCTTCTGTCCAAAGTGCAGCACTACCAACATCTATTCCCATTTTTTGCAAAAACCTGTTAATTAAATCCATTTTTTACCTCCTTAGATTTCTTCAGAATCTTCGTTAGACTCTTCGGGCATTTCGAGATCCTGGATTGTTACATCTACTTTACTTACTTCTTTGCCTGTCATTTTTTTGACTTTAGTAGAAATAAGAGTTTGAATTTGTTCTGCAATTTCAGGGACAGATTTACCGAATTCAATAACGAGTGCGACATAGACGGAAACAAACTCTCCTCTTATATCTACTCTTGTACTACTATCAACACCTCTTTTCCCTATCATTTCTGCTAGACCTGTAACAATTCCGGAGGATGCAAAGCGTATGACACCGGGAACAGATAAAGTATAATGTCTAACTATTGAATTTATAACATTTTCTGAAATGCGTACAACGCCGGTATCATTTTCCTCTTCCAAAATAAATTCTTCTTTAATTTCTGTTTTTGATTCAGCAATAATTCCTTCTTTTTTTGTTTTCTTCTCTTTATCCATGATTATTTATCCTATTTTTGTGTTAAAAATTGTATACTATACAGATGGTTTTTCTTCTATGAATTTCCCTAAAAAAGATGTATCGTATGTTCCTTTTACAAAATCGTTGTTATGAAGAACTCGTAACTCAAAAGGAATAGTTGTTTTTATTCCTTCAATTACATACTCATTCAATGCCCTTATGCTTCTTGTAATTGCCTCTTCTCTGTCTTTGCCGTGACAGATCAGTTTTCCTACCATACTATCATAATATGGGGGGATTATATATCCTTCGTAGGCATGAGAATCTATTCTAACTCCGGGTCCTCCCGGCTGATGGTAAAGGGTAATTTTCCCAGGAGAGGGTGTAAAGTTATTTTCAGGGTCTTCAGCATTTATTCTACATTCTATTGCGTGTCCGGTTATTTTAATATCTTTTTGTTTTATAGATAATTTATTACCCATTGCAACACTTATTTGTTCTTTTATTATATCTACCCCGGTAACACACTCAGATACGGGATGTTCCACTTGGACTCTTGTATTCATTTCCATAAAATAAAAATTTTTATTTTTATCCAGGAGGAATTCGATGGTTCCGGCTCCGCTATATTTTGCTGTTTTTGCTGCGTTTACAGCGACTTCGCCCATTTGTTTTCTTAAAGATTTATTGAGTGCTGGAGAAGGGGCTTCTTCTATTAACTTCTGATGTCTTCTTTGAAGGCTACAATCACGCTCTCCGAGATGTATTACATTACCATAATCATCTGCAATTATCTGCACTTCAATATGTCTTGGATTTTCAAGGTACTTTTCTAGGTAGACATCACTGTTGGAAAATGCCTTTTCGGCTTCCATTTTTGCAGAATGAAATCCCTGAATAAGACTTGCGCTGTTGTGTGCCACCCTCATTCCTTTTCCACCACCTCCAGCCGAGGCTTTGATAATTACAGGATAACCAAATTTTTCTGCAAGTTTCAGTAGTTCTTCTTCTGTTTCTACTGTGTCTTTACTCCCTGGTGTTATAGGAACTCCTGCCACGGTCATCGTTTTTCTTGCCATGGCTTTGTCACCCATATTGTTTATCGCTTTGGCTGAGGGGCCTATAAACTTGATATTATGATCTTCGCATTGTTTGGCAAAGTCTGCATTTTCTGCAAGAAAACCATATCCTGGATGCAATGCATCTACATCGCATATCTCTGCAGCTGCCAGTAATCTGTCGGTACGCAGATAGCTTTTGGCTGCGGTGGGGGGGCCTATGCAGACAGCATCATCTGCAAGTTGTACAGCAAGGGTTTTTTCATCTGCAGTGGAGTATGCAACAACACTATATACTCCCATTTCTTTGCAAGCGCGAACTATTCTCAGGGCAATCTCGCCTCTGTTAGCAATTAATATTTTTTCAAACATATTTTATAGTCCTTGTCCTTATTTAACTTAAAGAGAAGAGTGGTTGGCCGTATTCGACAGGCTGTGCATCTTCAGCGAGAATCTCTTTTATTGTTCCAGCTTTTTCTGCTTTAATTTCATTCATCACCTTCATTGCTTCAACAATACATACAACTGTGTCAGGTGTTACAGTATCTCCTGGCTTAACAAATGGGTCTGCATCTGGAGCGGAAGAAGTATAGAATGTTCCTACAATGGGAGAATCAATAGTATTTTCATCTTTCTTTTCTGTTTCAGGTGTTGCTTCTGTTGGCGCACTTGCAGGGGGATGCGCTTGTAGGGGGGCGGTTGCCAGAGGAGTTGCTGTTGTTACGTGTACTTCTTTTTCACGTTTAATACAGAGTTGCAACTCATCACTTTTCACTTTAAATTCTGATAGTTCGTGTGTGGACATTAGTTCTGCAATTTTTTTTATTTCCTGAATATTCATAAAACGTACTCCATTTGTTTAGATATTTATTAAAAGATGTTTATTTATAGCTCTCAACGCCAATTGATAGCCTGTTGCTCCAAAACCGCTTATCTGTCCAAGGCAAACTGGGGCAATAAGAGTTTTCTTTCTAAAATCTTCTCTTTGATAAATGTTAGATAGATGAATTTCTATAGTGGGTAATTGTACTGCTGCTATTGCGTCTCTTATCGCGATACTTGTATGTGTATATGCTCCAGGATTTATAATTATTCCATCAAATGATCCTAAAGAGAGGCCTATCTGATCTACAATGCCACCCTCATGGTTGCTTTGGTAAAAGCTAAGTTTCAAGTCAAGCAAATTTGCCAGAGACTCCAAATCGGAATTTATAGATTCCAGAGTGTCAGAGCCGTAAATCTTGGCTTCCCTAGTTCCGAGTAACTGCAAATTCGGACCATTAATTATAAGTACGCGTTTCATCTTTTGTCTTATTTCCAATTTTTATTAAATAGGCATTGTATGAAAAGTTTTTTGGTTCTTTAAAAACCTTTTCGTACAGGCTCTAAATAGAACTAAAAAAAATATAGTTACAAAATAAAGATTGCTCTAATCAGATTAAGCATATACATTACATTGCTATTAAAAAAAAGCAAATACAAATACGAGCAAAATGATTTTATGACAGAAAATTATATAGATATCGAAAAAATCAAAAAGCTCATAGAAAATGGGTTATTAGAAGAACTACGCCTTCTAGTTGAACAACTCGATCCTGCAGATGTGGCGGATGTTCTAGAGGATCTTAATGAAGATGAACAGGTGTTTTTGTTTGATACCCTTGCCGTCGAAATTGCTGCAGAAACTATAGTTGAAATTGAAGGAGGAACTCTTTATGACCTTATAGACAATTTTAGTTTGCAACAGATTGTTTCTTTTATATCGAATATGGCGCCAGATAATGCCGTGGATTTCCTTCTCAAATGTGAATTAACAAATGAAAAAAAGATAGAAATTCTTAATAAAATAGAACCTGAAAAGCATCGCAATGATATAAAAATACTTCTGAAATACAAGGATGATTCCGGTGGTAGTATCATGACGCCTGAGTTGTGTGCTCTCCCTGCGAGTACCACTGCAGAAGCTGCATTAAAGGCTATTGGTAAAGCCGAGCTCTCGGATCCTATTCTCCAAATTTTTGTCATTCAGCCTACAAGTGGTAGTTTACTTGGTTATATACATCTGTCAACACTCTTAAGTGTTCCTGGCAATACGCATTTGGATGATATTATTGAGAGAGATTATGTTTCGACTACGCCTGAGGCTGACCAGGAGGAGATTGCACGAGATTTCAGAAAGTACAATATCTGGTGTATGCCTGTTGTTGATCATGAAAACCGTCTTGTAGGTCGTATTACTGCGGATGATATTATGGAAGTCATGCAGGAGGAAGCGAATGAGAACATGGCATTCATGGTTGGTGCACCGGATTATGAAGAAAATGAAGATTCTGCATTTAAAGCGGCACTTATGAGATTTCCATGGCTTATGCTTACATTATTTGCTGGAATAATTAATAGCCTAATAATAAAGGAGATGCTGGATGTAACAAATGTCGCGGCTATAGCAATATTTGTTCCTGTGATAATGGCAATGGGTGGCAATACGGGGATACAGGCATCAGCTATATCAATAAGAGAAATTGCAGAGGGGAAAGAGGGGATGCAAAAGTTGCTCAGCATTGCCTGGCGACAAATTCTTGTAGGTGCTTTTATGGGGATTGCGTGTGCATTTCTTTCCGCTGCGGGTGCTTTTTTTGTCTTGAGCAGCAAAGGGCTTGATCTGGGAACTCTCACCCCTGGAAACCTTTCTTTTGTTATTGGTCTATCAATGTTTAATGCTATGATTTTTGCGAGTGTTTTTGGAGGTGTTTTTCCCATCATTTTACATCGTTTAAAGGTTGATCCGGCGTTGGCATCAGGACCTTTTGTTACGACAAGCAATGATTTATCGGCATCACTCATTTATTTTCTTACGTGTGTGCTTCTCTTGATGTAATTTTAACACTAGCTAAAGGTTTTATATGGCAGTCAGGTTGAAAGATATTGCAGAAGAGGTGGGATACTCTGTAAATACAGTTTCAAAGGCTTTATCTGGAAAAGGACAGGAAGCCGGGATCGCCACTAAAACTTGTAATTTTATTATTGCTAGAGCAAAGAAAATGGGTTATAGGCCTAATCTTTTTGCTAGGTCTCTTGGTGGAGGGCAGAGCAATATTATAGGTTTATTGGTTTCACAGATTGATGATGATTTTTATGTTCCCATTATTTATCAGTTAGAACGCGTATTAATGGATAAGGGTTTTATTCCTTTTTTAGGATTTCTTTCTTCGGAGGAAGAGGAAAATGTACAGTCTATTTCTATGTTATTACAACTTAATATAAGAGCCGTGGTTCTCATTGGAGACAAAGGTGAAATTTCATCCCCGGTGATAGCAGATATATGGCCGAAAAATATACCGGTACTTGCTGTTGGGGCTCTTGGGAAACAAAGAAAAGACATTTACACTTTGCCTATTGATTATTATTCCGGAGGCTATCAGGCAGTTGAACATTTAATAAAAACAGGGCATAGAGAGATTGCTTTTGTTGAAAGTTTTGCAAAAAACAAAGAGAATTCTGAAAAACAAAAGGGGTGGATGGCGGCAATTGGAAATTATGGAGTGCAATTAGATGATCAATTACTTTTTGCATGTGAAGAAGAAAATCTTTTTGAATCTTCAGCCGAAGTGGTGGACTATCTACTTATGCTACCCTCTTTGCCATCGGCTGTGGTTTGTTTTAATGATATGGTAGCATTTGGCATTATACGTGCCTTGCGTAAAAATGGGCTTTCGGTTCCTAATGATATATCTATTATGGGTTTCCGAGATTCTCCCGCGGCTGAAAACTACAATCCAGCTCTGTCAACTATTAGAATCCCAGCAGAGTTAATTTCTGAAAATGTTGTGGAATTTATTAAAAATCCAGATAAATTTCGCTCTGCAAATAATAAAACTGTGACTCCGCAATTAATGATTCGTGAGTCAACTGAAATTGAAAAATTATAGATGAAGCATTATTACTTAATAAAATAAAAATAAGGAATAAAAAATGGAAGCTTTGAAAAAAATGAATAAGTTCGATAGAAAAGGACCTTTGGTTCTTGTTATTATGGACGGAGTAGGATACGGCAAATCTGAAAAAGGAGACGCTGTTTTGAGTACTCATACTCCGACCCTTAATTGGTTTCATGAAAATTGTCCGCATCGTAGTCTTAAAGCTCATGGAAAAGCAGTTGGACTACCTTCTGATAAAGATATGGGAAATAGTGAAGTTGGACATAATGCAATTGGATGTGGCAGAGTCTTTGCTCAAGGAGCAAAACTTGTAGAAGAAGCTGTAAACAGTGGAAATATGTTTAAAGGTGATGTCTGGAATAGCCTTGTGGAGAATTGCCTCCAAAATAACTCTACCTTGCATTTTTTGGGACTTTTTTCTGATGCTAATGTTCACAGTAATATCAAACACCTGAAAAAGATGCTATTAAAAGCAAAAAAGATGGGAGTAAAAAAAGCACGTATTCATGTTTTACTTGATGGAAGGGATGTTGGAGAGACCTCGGCTCTTGAATATATAAATCCCTTTGAAGATTTTCTTTCAGATTTGAATGCAGATAGTGTCGATTACAGAATTGCCTCTGGTGGAGGTCGCATGCAGATAACAATGGACAGATATGGAGCCGACTGGAGTATGATCACCCGAGGATGGAATCTACATGTAAAAGGAGAAGGTAGGCAGTTTTCTTCTGCACGTGAAGCAATAGAAACCCTACGTGAGGAAACTGAAGCAATAGACCAGGACCTTCCTAGTTTTGTAATAGCTGAAAACGCAGAACCGATAGGCAAAATAGAAGAAAATGATTCTGTCGTCAATTTTAATTTTAGAGGCGACAGAGCAATGGAAATCTCCAGAGCGTTTGATGACGAAAACATAGAAGAATTTGATCGTGGTCCCAAACTCAATGTAAAATATGCTGGAATGATGGAATATGATGGCGATGCAAAAATTCCGAAGAACTATCTTGTAGATCCTCCTTCTATAGACAGAACTGTCGGAGAATTTCTATGCGCATCCGGCTGCAGAACTCTGGCAATCTCTGAAACACAGAAGTATGGACACGTAACATACTTCTATAATGGGAATAAAAGCGGAAAAATAAATGCCGAACTTGAAGATTATATTGAAATTCCTTCTGATATAATTCCCTTTGAAGAACGTCCATGGATGAAAAGTGCAGAAATAACCGATGCTGTTACTGAGGCAATAATTTCTGAGAAATATGATTTTATTAGGCTTAATTTTCCCAATGGAGATATGGTTGGTCATACGGGAATATATCAAGC
Organism: Verrucomicrobiota bacterium; assembly: GCA_034660375.1. Classification (GTDB taxonomy): domain Bacteria; phylum Verrucomicrobiota; class Lentisphaeria; order UBA2565; family JAYEIY01; genus JAYEIY01. Next base: position 15,722 of record JAYEIY010000288.1, on the reverse strand, counting down.
CACCGAGATTGCAGTTGCAGCTGTGGATCTTGCCCTAAGCAGAATAAAAAAGGTTATTGATAAAGTTGGTGGGATCATGCTTATTTCTGCTGATCATGGGAATGCAGATGATATGTACACCATGAATAAAAAAACAGGTGAACCTTTGATTGAAAACGGAAAAATCAAAGCAAAAACCAGTCACTCCCTCAATCCGGTTCCGTGTATAGTCTATGATCCATCCGGTACAAAAGACTATTCTCTTTCTGAAAATGAAAATCTGGGAATAAGCAGTTTGGCAGCAACATGTATGAATTTACTGGACTATGAAGCTCCAGCAGACTACGATGAATCTGTTATCAATCTGTAAGTTTCAATTTACAAAACATATTTTATACATATTCAGTAAGGCGCCGCTTGCACAGATCCTCTAAAAAAGGAGATTTTTTGATACAGAATAATACAAATAAAAAAAGCCGTGATACGGAGAACGTATCACGGCTTTAATTTTAAAAGTAGTTTAATTTTCTATAAACCTGGAACATTTTGTTTAAGAAAACCAGCTTTTTTAGCTTTTCTAAGAACAGGCATAATTCCATTTTTATTAATTGTACGAATAGCTTTAACTGAGACATTCAATGTAACCCAACTATCTGTTTCGGGGATATAGAATTTCTTCTTCTGTATGTTGGGTCTAAAAACACGCTTGTTTCTTTTTACTATATGCGTACCAATACCACCTTCCTTCTTTGCACGTCCGCGACGAGTTATTGAACCACCTACTGTGAGCTTTGTTCCAAAAATTTCACAAATCTTACTCATATATATACCTATTATAACTATGGATTACTTAATTCAAATTAAAAAATGGTGGGTTGGCTGGGATTCGAACCCAGGACCCACGCCTTAAAAGGGCGTTGCTCTACCGACTGAGCTACCAACCCGCAAAATAAAAATAAAAATAAAAACATTAAAATTTCCATCATTTCTGCGAATGAGTTTTTAATCTATTGAATTTTTTTCATAAAGCAAATTAAATTTCTTAAAAAATTTCATTTTTCTTATAATTGTGATATATAGATCAAAATCGGGGATTTTATTCGAAAGTATAAGCTTAGATTTTAACAAGGTGTTTTCCGCCGTCCAGGTAGATAATTTCTCCGGTTATAGAGGTTGATTTTAGTAAGAAAGATATTGTTTTTTTTACATCTTCCAATCTGCCTGAGTTCCCTAATGGTGCTTTTTTTGCGAGGGATTTGAGAGGTTTATCAGAATCTTTTATCAATATAATTCCGAGAGCAATAGCGTTTACTTTTATCTTCGGGGCAAATTCTAAAGCACCCATTTTTGTAAATTCTGCAAGTGTTTTTTTTGAGAGGTTGTAAGCGGAATAGATATAATCATTTTCTGCAACTTTAGTATCAAGGAGGTTGATTATATTACCTTTTTTGCATTGCATTACAAATGCTTTTGACAAAAAGAAAGGGGCTGCAAAATTAAGTTGAAAAGCTTCATTAAAGATTTTTTCTGATGTATCTTTTATACTTGCTCTGATAAATACAGATGCGTTATTGATAAGAATATCAAAATCCTTAAATTCCTTTTTCACATTTTCTATCAGAGTTTTTATTTTTTCTGTTTTGCAGAGATCATAGTTAAATATTTTACATTTTACGCCTTTTTTAAGGATTTCCGCCTGTGTTTTTTTTGCTTGTTCTATCGATTTGTTACAATGGAGAGCTATATTAATATTTTCGGCAGCAAGAGAAAGGGCTATTTCTCTTCCTATGTTTTTGGCTGCACCTGTTATTAATGCTGTACTCATCGGATTAAACTCAAAAATTCTGTTCTGGTTGTATTGTCATCTCTGAATGAGCCAAGCATACAGGATGTTTTCATTACCGAGTTCTGTTTTTCTACGCCTCTCATCATCATGCAGAGATGCTGCGCTTCAACGACAACGCCTACGCCCTCGGCACCTGTCTGATATAATATCGTATCTGCAATCTCCCGGGTAAGATTTTCTTGTATCTGCAGGCGTCTTGCAAACATATCTACGATTCTGGCAATTTTAGAAAGCCCTAGGACTTTTCCTTGTGGGATATAGCCGACGTGGCATTTGCCTATGAAGGGGAGCAGGTGGTGTTCGCAGAGTGAATACAGTTCAATATTCTTTACTATGACCATATCATCACAATCTGCAGAAAAGATTGCTCCATTGATCAATTCATCTATATTTTGTTTATAGCCTTTTGTAAGAAATTTGAGTGTTTGAGCGGCTCTCAGTGGAGTATCAAGAAGACCTTCTCTATTTACATCTTCACCAAGTTCTTTGAGTAATGTCGTATAAAGATCTGCAATGCGTTTTGTTTTATTCATAAAATTATTTTATTTTTATAGTTTGTAAAAAGAAGAAAATTAATTAGGCAGTGTGCGAAAAGCCTTTGACCGAAGCGAAAAAGGCTTTTTGTGCAATGTCTAACTACTTGCAATATGTTTAGAAATGAGAGAAGAAATAGGATACATAAATAATAATATCCAGGCACAAATAAACGCATCTATATTACACATTGGGATTAAAATGAAAAGCCAGCATACCTGATAAATTATCAGAGCTCTTAATAATCGTCCTATATATTCCGGAACTTTTTGGAGATTTTGTTCTTCGCTCAAGCGAAAGCAAATACCTGTTATCCAAAAGATAAAAAGTAGAAAAAAGAGTGAAGGTATAGCTATAAGTTTCACCAACACTGCAAAAAGAGTCAATCCTACAAAAACGGGAAAAAAGGCAGTGAATTTTTTAGGAAGTTTTTTTCTTTCATTGCGTGCAAGAAAAGTAACTATTAAAATATAAAGAGCTTCATAAAGTGCAGCAGTAAAAACAAGTTTATGAAAAAATTCTACAAAAAGACTGGCGCCAAGAAAAACATTCAATCCTCTGCAGCACCCCATGATGATACTCCCCAAAACAGGAATCTTTTTTGCCCAGAGATTATAGAATACAATAAATAGGTATAAAAGACTTGTTATTAGCAGGGTAGGAAGGCTTATACTAGACGCTGTAACAAGAGAAATAATAAAAAGAAGTATTATGGCTATCAAAGCAGTAGTTTTACTGATTGCTCCCGAAGGAAGGGGGCGTTTAGGAGCCTTTTTTGCATCCTTCTCTATATCACAGTAATCATTTAATATTATCCCCCCGGCATAGATACACAATGAAATGATAACCAGCAGAAAAAGATCCTTTCCTCTTCCCGCATAGTGTCCACCCGTTGCCAAGAAAAATCCAATAAAGACATCTCCGGGAATAGTAAAAAGATTAGGCAATCTAACAAGTCTTAACCAGTTTTTTATTTTATCTAAAGTCATACATTTTGATATTTTTGAATTTCTTCGCCACAGTGTGAACGCCCTTTTCGCATCAAAGTTTCTCCTACAAGAATTGCCTTGCATCCGGCACGTTTGAGAAATCTTGCGGACTCCGCATTTTTTACACCACTTTCTCCCACTAGAACTGTTTTTTCAGGAATGTACTCAGCCAATTTGACTGTTGTTTGTAAATCAACCGTAAAATCTCTCAAATTTCTATTATTTATCCCTATGATTTTACATCCTAAATCTGCAATTTTCTGTAACTCTTCAAGATTATGAACTTCAACCAATACATCCATATTAAGTTTTGTTCCCAGCATAGAAAACCTTTTTATTTCTTCTGCTGAAAGGATTGTGGCAATAAGTAGAAATGCATCTGCTCCGCAGGCTTTTGCCTGTAGTATCTGTATTTCATCAATAATAAAATCTTTTCTGAGGAGGGGGAGAGGAATATTTTTCTTAATTTGGGTCAGATATGTAATGGATCCCTTAAAGAAGCTTTCATCTGTCAGAACAGATATAGCATCCGCATTGCCTTGTTGGTATGCGAGTGCGATTTTTAGTGGATCAAAATCTTTAGATATAATCCCGGCAGAGGGAGATGCTTTTTTTATTTCTGCTATTATTGCCAAAGATGTATTTTTCTGCAAGGCTTCTATAAAGGAATATTCAGAAAGCTTTGTAGAAAGAATTTTTTTTTCAAAAAAGGAGATTCCATAGGCATCATAAAGAGCAGTAACCTCTTCCCTTTTTTTCTTGAGGATTTTTTTTAATATATCAGGAATTGTTTTATTCATTATTTTAATTTTAGAGGAAATTGTATTTTTCCGTTTTATTTAGGGTTTAATCTTTTACCCCCCCAGTCCCAAGTCCTGCAGAACCAGCTATTTTATTGCCTTATTTGTTAAGGTGATAATCTACGGATTCGGCAGCTCGGCGACCTCCGAAAACAGCAACACGTCCTACATCCGGATCTCGCACAAGTGTTGGTAGGGGATTATCTAGTTCTTCACTGTATGCATAGTAACGCTGCTGTACAAGCGTTCCACTGCTGTCATAAATTCGATATGACCATAAGCGGGGAGTCATTTGAATTAATGCGTGAATATTACTCATAGCATCAATTTCTCCGGCTATAGGTATACCGGGGACGTGAGGACCGAGTCGGCGAACAGCATAAACACGTTTCTTATCTTCAATTCTCAGGCAGTATATATCTGTAATTTTGTAGTGAAGAAGAAGAAAACTTGCCGTTCTAACTGGGATCTTTTTTTCTCCGCTTTCCTCAGGGACTCCAAAACTTTGTTGCCATTGGATAATGCCCTGTCGAACAGAAATTGTTACTGAGTTAGATTGGTATTTTTTTGATAATTTCTCATGTTCAATTATAGCTGTGATAGAAAAATCATCATCTTTTTGCATATTATAGATTTTGCTGACTGGCAGTACTATTTGTTTAGTGGCTCCGCTGGGGATGGTTAATCCATTGACAGGATTGGTGAAAGTCTTTAATTTTTTTCGAAGTCTTTTTGAGCCGTCGAAGATAGCAAGATGCATAGAGCCGTAAGAGTGGAGGCTGTCTCCAAAGTTCAGTGTCTTTCCGCTATAATTTCTGATAGAAACTGATAATTTAACCTCTTCATAGAGAAGATATTTCTCCTTAGCGGGTTTTATTTGCATGGAAATTTGTGCACTGAGGGATGTGCATAGAAAAAGGATTATTATACAAGGATATAATATTTTCATAGATTTAATTTCTCCAAGATTTGTGTTGCCAGTTGTTCCGAAGTACCTATTTCATTACAGATAGCATACTTCTTAGAACATTTTTTTTGAAAACATGGTGCACATTCAGCTTCATGGTTAGAAAAAACTGTATGTTGAGTACCGATTGGTCCGGTTAGTTCTTGACTTGTCGGACCAAAAAATGCAAAGACGGGAATCTGTAATGCACACGCTATATGCATTGGACCACTGTCATTTGTAATAATAGCTTTGCTTTCTCTCAATAATTCTACAAGGGTTCCCAGCGGGGTTTGTCCCATAAACGAGACGGGTTTTGCATATAAACATTTGGATATAATCTTTTCTCCTATATTTTTACCTGATTCGGTACCTATAATCCAAAATTTGATTTTATCATTTTTTTGAGCGACAACATCAAGTAAATCTGCAAACTTTTTTGCAGGCCATGTCTTGCTTTCCCATCTTGTTTCGGGGGCAACTGCAATTATATTGTGTTTTTTTGTATTAATTTTTGCATTTTTTAATAATTTATTTGCTGAAGTTGAGTTTTCTTGAAGTTTTTTTATTTTAGGGAATTCTATTTCAGCATCAGGTTGGCGGAGATAATTTTGTACGAGGAAGATATTTTTTCTAATGGCATTTTTTATATTTGCCGGTATTGGTTCTTTGTCTGTGTAGAAAATACTTGCAAATTCTCTTGCATCTTGAAAACCAATTTTTTTTGAGGCTCCTGAAAGCCCCGTTATACACCCACTCCTAAATAGACCCTGAAAATCAAATACCAAGTCGTAGTTATCCTCACGAAGTTCTTTTATTAAACTAAAAAACTCCTTTATAAATTTGAGATTTTTCCAGTTTTTACGATCAAAAATTATCGTTTGATCCACTGTTGAACAAAGTTCTACTACCTCAACATATTCTTTGTTTACAACCCATGAGATATATGCATTCGGGTAGTGTTTTCTGAGAAAATTAATTGCAGGAAAAGCATGAATGATATCACCTAAACTACTTGGCTTTACAATAAGGATTTTCATAGATTTACACCAAAAATGAAGAGAAGAAATGAAGAAACTAACGACCTTTTTTAATTCTTAATGCCAATCTTTCGGGAAGGCCTACTTCAAGTATTTTTTTACTTGTTTTTTCAACATCGTACTTCTGTCGATAAAGCTTTACAAGATTTTCTTCCATATCAAATGTAGCGAAAGAAGCCCTAGGATCTCCGTCTCGTGGCTGTCCTACACTTCCTACATTAATCATATATTTTCTACCGGGAAGGAGTTTTACCTCTGTATATTTTCCACCTTTAACATCTCCGAATTTTTCAAAGGCAAGAGGAATATGTGTATGTCCGCAAAAACATACTTGAGTAAATTGATAGTTCATACTTGCTGCCGCCGCAAATTTTTCGAAGATATATCCCCAGCTTTTAGGAGAATCAAGCGTCGAATGAACCAAGGCAGTTTTCTTTGCTGGCTTCATAGTAAATGGCAGGGATCTAAGAAATGCTTTTTGGTCATCACTTATATTTTCCCTTGTCCATTCTATTGCCATTGCTGCCTGTGGATTAAAGCCAAGAAGGTCAGATTCTTCGGAGGCCTGTTGATCGTGATTGCCCTTCACAAAACCTACAAGTGGAAGAGCACGTACTATTTCAAGACATTTGGATGGTTCACTTCCATAACCTACAACATCACCCCCGCAAATATATTTATTCACTCCAAGTTCCTCACACTTCTCTAATACAGCTTCAAGGGCTTCTAAATTTCCATGCACATCAGATATAATAGCATATTTCATAGGGCAATATCACTTATATAAAGTATAATTTTTTTGGTTTTTCAATTTTATTTTTAGGCGCGTTGTAATTTATTCTTTAACTAGGAAATTACAAATATTTATAGGGAAAAAATATAATTTTCCTTAAATTTTAGTAATTTTAATTATGAAAGAAGATCTTCAACTAACGAATCCGCCATATAAGAACTGCGGACAAGCGGAGCACTGAAAACTTTTTTTATTCCTGTTTTAAGGGCAAATTCTTTCCATTCTTTGAATTTGTCGGGGTGGACATATCTATTAAGTGGATAATGATTTTCTGTTGGCGGAAGGTACTGTCCTATTGTAAGTATTTCTACTCCTGACAACGCGAGTTTTTCTATTGTCTCGTTTATTTCCTCATCTGTTTCCCCCAATCCCACCATCAATCCCGATTTTACTAAAAAAGAGCGATTTTCATAGCTATGCGCATACTTGAGGACATTCAATGATCTTTCATAGTCAGCATCTGGACGAATTATAGGGCTGAGTCTTTTTACCGTTTCAAGATTATGATTAAAGACTGTAGGAGATGCGTTAAATACTATATCAAGCAGTTCTCTTTTTCCCATAAAGTCTGGAGTAAGCACCTCTACGCCACTTGTAGGGAGTAGTTTTTTTATTTCTCGAATTGTCGTAGCAAAATGTTTTGCACCTCCATCGTGAAGATCATCTCTTGTTACACTTGTAATTACCACATATTTTAATTGCATCTTATAGGCGGCCTTTGCAACCCTGAGGGGTTCGTCTTTCTCAAGATTCTTGGGGGATTGGTTGCTGACTCCGCAAAACTTACAATTCCTGGTACATTCTTTTCCCATAATCATAAATGTAGCGGTTCTTTTGTGCCAGCATTCAGCCATATTAGGGCATTTTGCCTCTCTACAGACTGTATTTAGCTGTAAATTATCAAGAATTTCGGTTATCTCCTCTCTAGCAGAACCACATTTTACCTGCACTCGTAACCATGGAGGAAATTTTGATTTGTTTGTTTTTTGTCTAGACATTTTTTTATTAAAAATATGAGGTTATATTTGTATTTATAGCAAACGTATTTCTCTCAGAATTTCTTTGAAAATAGAATAATCATTGTGTATAAAATTACAAACCAAATTCCAAATATAATGAAAAGAAAGAAAGAATTTTCTTTTATTTTTTTTCTTGAATAAAGGAAAAAGAATTATATAATGTTTTTTACAGGGGCAATGCTCTTTTTTTTTATTTTGATATTTAATTTTCAGGGATTTTTCTATTTATGACTAAATATATTTTTATTACAGGCGGAGTTGTTTCATCTTTAGGAAAAGGTCTTACTGCCGGAGCACTGGGACTCATTCTCAAGGAACTTGGGTTGCGCATAAAATTACAAAAATTTGATCCGTACCTCAATGTTGATCCTGGAACAATGAATCCCTATCAGCATGGAGAAGTATATGTGACAGATGACGGAACTGAAACGGATCTGGATCTGGGACATTATGAACGCTTTACTGATGAACCAACTGATTTTGACAGTAATTATACAGCAGGATGGATCTATAATGAGGTAATTAATGCAGAACGCAAAGGAGATTTTCTTGGAGGAACTATTCAGGTAATTCCACATATAACCAATAAAATAAAAGAATGCATTAAAAGTGCGGGAAAAGATGATGTAGATGTTGTCATTTCAGAGATAGGGGGAACAATAGGTGATATTGAATCTCTGCCTTTTGTCGAAGCAATCCGTCAGTTTGCAATTGATGTAGGACGTGAAAATGTCTGTTATATCCACCTTACCTTAGTCCCATATATTAAAGCTGCCGGTGAAATAAAAACAAAACCAACTCAACATAGCGTTGGACGATTGCGTGAGATAGGGATCATTCCGGATATTCTCATTGCAAGAACAGAAAAAGATCTCAGTCTGGAAATAAAACAGAAGATTTCTTTATTTTGCAATGTCCCACTCGACTCAGTTATCCAGGAAAAAGATGTAGATTATTCTATTTATGAGGTTCCTTTTGTGCTGATGGAAGAGGGATTGCATAAACAAGTTGCAAAATACCTTCATTTACCTGCGCGTAGACCAACTTTAAAAGCCTGGAAAGATATAATTGAAGTGATAAAGAATGCAAAAGGGACAATACCAATTGCAGTAGTAGGAAAATATGCAGAACTTCAGGATGCCTACAAATCAATATATGAAGCAATTACACATGGTGGTTTGACAACAGGATATAATATTGAATTAAAAAAGGTTTACGCAGAAGAAGTTGAAAAAAATGGTGCGGAAAAGGAATTGAGAGATGTTGCAGGCATTTTGGTTCCGGGCGGTTTCGGTGCACGAGGACTGAACGGAAAAATTCTTGCAATTCAATATGCTCGTGAAAATAAGATTCCATTCTTTGGAATATGCCTGGGAATGCAGATTGCAGTGATTGAATTTGCCCGTAATATATTGAATATGCAAAATGCAGATACAACAGAACAGAACCCTGAAACCGAATTTCCTCTTATTTCCCTTCTTGAAGAACAACAGAAAATCAAAAAAATGGGTGCCACCATGCGATTGGGAGCCTATAAATGCAAGATTGAAAAAGATACTAAAGCCTATCAAGCATATGGCAAAGAAATCATTGAAGAACGGCATCGACACCGTTATGAATTCAATAATAAATTCAAAAAACAATTGGAAGAAGCGGGAATGATTTTTTCTGGGCTTGAGCCAGATAGAGATCTAGTTGAAATTGTTGAGCTTAAGGATCATCCATGGTTTCTTGCATGTCAATTTCATCCGGAATTCAAATCCAGACCTACAAAAGCACACCCTCTTTTTCGGGATTTTGCCAATGCGGCACTTAAACGTGCGAGGGCAGGTTTTTAGGGAAGTTGTTTTCTTCCAATCGCAATCTAAGCTATAGGATATCTTTGCCGGTAGTTCCGGATGGTAAGTATGTTGTAATTTAGTTTAAAACTTCTTTTAAAAATAAGATATCTGCGATTGAAATCGTTACACTTCTGTTTAATTAAACAGAAGGTGGCAAATTTTCGAATATTATACACAATAAAGTACGTATAAAAACTTTTAAGCAGGAGGATATTTTGTAATGTCAGATAAGTTGAAAGAAGAATGTGGGATATGTGGAGTTTTTGGAGTCAAGAATGCGGTTCTTCCAACCTATTATGGGTTGCATTCTCTGCAACATCGCGGACAGGAAAGTGCAGGAATTGTTGCCTCTGATGGCAAAAGTGTTCGTAGTTCCAAGGGGATGGGGTTGGTAAATGATGTTTTTAATTCAGAAAAACTAAAAAAATTACCTGGTCATATAGCTGTGGGCCATGTGAGATATTCTACATCCGGAGCAAATAAACCACAGAATATTCAGCCATTAGTTGTTGACTATGTGCGTGGTCTGTTGGCAGTAGCGCACAATGGTAATCTTGTTAATGCCAGAAAGCTTCGTTCACGTCTTGAGCAGGAAGGGTCTATATTTCAAACGGGAACAGATAGTGAAGTGATTGTTCATCTTATGGCAAAACCAAAACATATCCCCGATGGAGAAACAAATTTGAGCTGTTGTTTACGGGAACTCAAAGGAGCTTATTCTTTTTTATTTATGACACGGGATTCCATGACTGCAGTCTGTGATCCAAATAATTTTCGTCCACTTTCCATTGCCCGTTTGGATGAAGGCTATGTTGTTGCAAGCGAGACCTGTGCATTTGATATTCTTGGAGCAGAATATATTCGTGACGTAAAACCTGGAGAAATGGTTACTTTTACAGATGAAGGAATGACCTCTTTTTTCTTTGTTCCACCAGAAGAAAGAAAACCTAAACATTGCATTTTCGAACTTATCTATTTTTCTCGACCCGATAGTAATATTTTTGGAGAAAATGTTCATAAATTTAGAAGCAATCTGGGACGAGTTTTGAGCCAGGAGCATCCTGTTGATGCAGATATGGTTGTCGCTGTGCCGGACTCGGGGAACTCAGCAGCTATCGGCTATGCAGAAGGTGCAAAAACCCCCTATCAGCGTGGTTTTGTACGCAATCACTATATTGGACGAACATTTATTCAACCAAACCAGGAGGAACGTGATCTTTCGGTAAAGATGAAGCTTAATGTTATCAAAGAACAAGTAAAAAATAAAAAAGTAGTGGTGGTAGATGACTCTCTTATTCGCGGAACAACTTCACAAAGCCGTCTGGCCTGTCTAAAAGAGGTTGGTGTTTCAGAAGTACATATGCGCATAAGTTGTCCCCCATGTCGTTATCCATGTTTTTATGGCGTTGATTTCCCTTCTCAAAAAGAACTTATCGCTGCTCAACACTCAGTAGATGAAATCAAAGATGTAATCGGAGCAGATTCTCTTGGGTATATAAGCTTGGAAGGACTTTTATCCTGTACCTCTAATCCTGAAAATTGGTGTCATGCTTGTTTCAGTGGGAAATATACAGTTCCAATTGAAGACGGAATGAGTGACAAATATGGCATGGATTGCGATTATGGGGAGTAACACCTGGGCTAGGATTGGAATAGCTACGAGAAACTGAAAATTCTTCTTTGTTCATCCGTTCATTGCCCCACCCTAGGTATTAAATGAATATTTATGCATAAATTATTAAAATTCATAGTTAATGAAAGGATTACAGTTTTCTTGGTGGTATTCCTGACATCTTATCTTTTCTATCAGTTTGCAATTCCTCAATTAAAATGTGATTTTTCTTTAGAAAAGACGGTTTCTGTTACGGAGCTTGAGATTGTATCAGCGAAGACCATGACATTTTATTTTGCTGACCGAGCATTGAATAAAAGGAGTTCAAAAAGTCATTTTACTGAAATACAGGAACAAAAAAGAGGGAGTACAATAGTTTCAGCTTTTAAACAAAACTTGCCCCTTGAATTCTTTTTTTTTCTTTCACTGGCAATCTTACTTAGTTTTGTCCTTATTTATCTTCTTTTTGATAGTGTTGTTATCGCTGCCTCTATCTTATTATCCCTTCTTATTATGGGCATACACTTCCTTGGACTGGCGAGTTTTGCGAGTGTTTCTATTGATATTTATAGTCTTTTTGCTATAATTGTTCTGTCTATCTTCAGTCTTTTTTATATGATTTCTATTTGTATTGATTTGACTGAACTTATGTCCGATTCTATATCCCCCGAGATTATTGCAAATAGTATTTGCAAGACCTTTAAGGATCTGGGGAAAAATGGATTTATTCTTATTGGAGTTGCTTTGTCTTTATTATTTGTAGATTTTAACTCCATTTACAGCTTTGCAGAACTGTTGATTTATGGGATATTAACTCTCTTTTTTTTCTCCTTACTTTTGTTTCCTGCATTACTTTCACTCTGCCCTGCGAGTACTTTTTCTTCTCTGAAATCAGATAAAATGCTTTTTTATCGATTAAAAAACTATTTCAAGCAAAATTACGGCTTATTTTCTTGTAAATGGACTTATTTTTTACTAGGAGTTATTCTTTTTCTTTCTTTTGTTTTCTCTCCCAATGAATGGGATAATCAAAGTCCTGAGAAATGGTTTAAAAATGAGATTTTCCAAGGCAATAATAAGATAATTATAGATTTGGCTATCCAAAATCAGGAAAGTATCTCGGCAGAACTTTTAAAAAAGAAAATATCAGAGAGATTGACTGAAATAATCAATGATAACGAGACAAAAAAGCCTATTTGCAAAAAAATGGCTGAAATAAAGGAAGGGTTATCTAAATATCCAGATGAACTCCCAGGAACTCTTTTTGCCGAGCAATTTAGGAAATCTATAAGAACTCATCAAGCAGATCTTCCCTTATGGGTAAGGGGATATTTTAAGGAAAACGTAGAAAGCTTAGAAAGGATATTTGAAGAACTATTATTTTTCAGACAACCAGAATTATTGTGTTACATTGATAGGATGCAGAAAAATCTAAGAGAGATTGAAGCAATTAGTAAAATTGAGTCTGTCATAGATATTATAAAAGAAGAGACTGGAAAGTTACCGGAGACTCCAGAAGACGTTGGAAAGGTCCTTGTAACGTGGCAGAAAAAACAAGAGAAACCACGAAGTCTTTACTGCTGGCTCAACCCAGACTACAATAGAGTGAAGTTGAGATTTCACTGTCGCAACAATAAATACTCAACAATAAAAGAGTTAGATAAAAAAATAAATGAATACCTAAAAAAAATGCCCCCACCCATTAAGTTAAAAACACAACTCTTCGGGATAGTTTATGAAAATTATTTGCGTCAGAAAATTGCCAGCTCAAAGATGCTCTTGTGTCTATGGATTACTGTAATTGCATCCATTATTATGACTATCCTCTTCCATCCGCCAGTTAATATCAAAAAAATATTTTATCTAATATTTCTTCTTCTCGTTTACTGTTCTCTTTTCTGTTTCTTTTTATCATTTACAACCTTAAACACAGGATCATATCTATATTTATCTTTTATGCTTCTTGTTTTGATCACATCATTCATTTTACCCATAAAAAATACATCCAAAGATCCAGAATCATTTGCGTGTATATCAATCATAATTGGAATTATCCTTCTTCCATGCCTGCTAAGTACTCTTGTCCCCCTAATAATGATAGGGATTATTGGATTAACTTTGATGATTGTCTCTGGTAGCCAGTTTTTCCCAACTTTATTCTTATGTAAAAGTGAGTGATTTGACTAAGTTTGTTGATTAAAGAAGAGGGGTTTTATTCTCCATGCTACAAAATTAGCAAACTCCATACAAACTATAATCCACAGATTTTCTTATATTCCTTATATTTCAGAGACCAGATTTCTGAGTTTTCGGGAAAGAACTTACCTATAATAAAAGATTTTTTTATGTATGATTGTGCTTCTACTATATTATCTATTATACCAAGTCCACATGCCTGAACCATAATATTTCCGACTGCCGTTGCGTCTTCTGGCCCGGTATAAACAGGGATCCCAAGAGCATTCGCAGTGAGCTGATTTATAAATGAATCTTTGCATCCACCTCCGACGATATGCACACATTTTGTCTGACGATCTGCAGCTTTTTTAATTATCTCGTTTACATAGCGATATTTCATTGGCAGACTTTCATAAACTGTTCGGAGTATTTCACTTCTATTTTCAGGGACAGGTTGTCCAGTTTTTTTGCAATATTGTATAATAGAATGCTCCATATTAGTGGGATTATAGAAAGATTTATCATCAGGGTCTATAAAAGATTTAAATGGAGTCGCTTCTTGTGACATTTTTTCTATTTCTGTCCAGCTGAGAGGTTCTCCATCATCATCTCTCCACTTTCTTCGCAACTCTTGCATTATCCATGTTCCCATACAGTTTCTTAAAAGCCTTATGTTCCCAATTCCCCCTTCATTGCTCAAGCCTGCTAAAGAAGCCTCATGCGTTGTAATAGGCTTAGGGACAAGGCAACCAACAAGAGACCATGTGCCAGAACTTATGATCAATGCTTCTTCAGGATCCTCTATAGGCGCAGAAGCAAAAGCGCTGGCTGTATCGTGTGAACCAACCGCTATGACTTTGGCTTTATCAATCCCCGTCAATTCGGCAAGAGGGGCATAGATATTCCCAAGAACGGATCCAGGTTCAACAATTTTGGGCAATAGTTTTTTAGGGATTTTTAGTGCTTTAAGGATTTCTGTACTCCATTCTTTTCTTTCTGCATTCATTAACTGTGTAATGCTTGCCCAGGTAGTATCAACACACTTAGAACCACAAATATAGTAATTGAGTAAGGTCGGGATTGGCAAAAATGTTTCAGCACGCTCAATTTGTTCCGGACGATTCATAACAGTCCAGAGTAATTGATTACTTAGATTAAAAGGTTGAAAATGAATTCCGGTAATCTCATAGACTTTATCAGAATCCATTCTTGACTTAAGTTTTTGAACCATATCATCCAAGCGATGATCTCTGTAATGATATATTTTATTGAGAAGATCTGCATTCTTATCAATAAATTGTCCGTCTGCTCCCCATGTATCAATGCCTATCGACTGTAAAGGTTCAGAATATTTTTTTGCATATTTTTTCAGACTGGTTATGATATTTCTGTATATAAAAATGTCATCCCAGAAGACCTGTTCTATGGGATTACCATTTGAATTGTTAAAAAAGGGAACTCCTTCGTATTCAAAACGATGAATCTCTTTCATGGAAAATGATTCACCATCAAAACTTCCAACAAAGCTTTTTCCGCCAGAAGCGCCCAAATCTATAGCTAAAACATTCTGTTTCATACAAACCTCCCTATTTATTAAATGGTTTTCTCAAAGGTATATCTTCTCTAATTTTTCTTGTGTAATTTCTTTTAATCTAACAAGATTCGGCATATTTCATATTTAAGTGATTTCACTTTACACTTTTAAGTATAGCAAGCCCAAAAATCCTGTTCTGAACTTAACCTAAATGGTTAAAAATACAAATAAAGTTTCAGCTGAAATTTTAGATTTATTTTTTCATTAATAAAACTTTCTGCTGTTTTTATTCCAGTTAGGCATTATGTTGGGGATTTTTCTGTACTATTTTTATTATGTATGCAAAAAATCCATCAATGTTTTTAAGCAAAAACTTAACCGCACTTATTGTTTTTTATGATAAAAAACATTCTTCCAATTTTATTTAAAAAAAAAGGTACTTTGCATATCCTCATGCAAAAAAGGGTACTTTGCATATCCTCATGCAAAAAAAGGGTACTTTGCATATCCTCATGCAAAAAAAGGTACTTTGCATATCCTCATGCAAAAAAAGGTACTTTGCATATCCTCATGCAAAAAAAGGTACTTTGCATATCCTCATGCAAAAAAAC
>JAYEIY010000287.1:0-5769 GCA_034660375.1 Verrucomicrobiota bacterium | reverse complement strand
TGGGTACGTGCCAGAGCAGAATCTGCGAATGAGGATTATTATAGATCCATGTTATCCTGCAAAGCTCTTTTAAAGGATGTTCCTGCTTACTATTCAGGCAGAAGTGATTTTGATAGAGATGCTATTAAATCATGGTTGGGTAAGATAAAGGAATTATATAAACTTGCCAGAGAAAAGTACGAATTGAAACGTTATGGTCAGGACTATCTATATTACAGGAAAGGGCGTGAGGCGGAGTTTGATGGTGAATTTCAAGATGCGATTACACTTTACAGTATGATAAAGGGAGGGACTTTAAAGAGGGCAGGATGGTGCTATACGGGGCATTGTTTGAGGAAGTTGGGTTCATATAAGAGTGCTCTGAAATATTATGAAAAATTGCTTGAGGGCAATATTTTAGGTCTTTACAGGGGTGAGGCAATGTATTTTTCGGCTGTGATAGAATATTTACAGCTGGATAATAAAACGGCAAAAAAGATCAGCAAGAGATTAGTAAGGTGGTTTTCTGAGTTGCAAGATAAGAAGGAAAAGATAGTTCTTGAAGGTATAAATGATGCACTAAAGAGTGATATAATTCTTACCGCTCCCAGGGAATTCTTACGTACTGATGACTGTGGGAATTTAATAAGGAATCAGGATTCTCCGGAGGCAATTATTAATAGACTAACAACTCCATGGTATTTTTCAGTTTTACGAACAAGAGGCGAGTTGCTTTACGCTTTTTTTAAATCCGAGGCTATTGGGAAGGGGCGAAAGATACCTTTATAGAATGCATTGATTTTGGGAATAAACGTGGGACTATCAAAAATAGTTTTAGGATG
The DNA here is from genome assembly GCA_034660375.1 of Verrucomicrobiota bacterium. Taxonomy (GTDB): domain Bacteria; phylum Verrucomicrobiota; class Lentisphaeria; order UBA2565; family JAYEIY01; genus JAYEIY01. The sequence continues at coordinate 4,948 of JAYEIY010000287.1, read as the reverse complement.
AAATGTAACATATCAGATGCATTGAAGGAAGGGATATGTCTTTTGCCTTTTGCAAAGGTAATTAAATATAGTTCTCGATGGGAAAATCATATAAGACTTGCTTCATTTTTCCTTACTATTGAAGAGAAAGAATTGGCGAGAGAAGTTTTCAGTAGAGTTTCTTTAGGGAAACGCACTAATAGATATGATAAGGCGGGGGCTTTTCTTGGACTTGGATACTATTATCTTGAATCGAAATCTCCTAAAAAAGCGACTGGATATTTAAAGAAAATTGCTTTTCAGAAAGCATACAAAAATTGTGTTTTATCTCAAAGGGCAAGATATGTTTTAGCTTGTTTATATTCCTCACAACCGGGAGCTAGAGAGAAGGTATACAGGTTATTTGGCAGTATTGTTGGCAGTGGTAATAATAATTCTGAGTCTTCAAGAGCTCTTATGGCTATGGCGGTTACAGCCTTGAATAATAAAGATTACGAGGTTACGGAGAAAAGTATCGAAAAACTTTTGAAAGATTATGGAGATACGAAATATGTAAAGGGGGCTAAGACTCTTAATATTATTTGTAAGGAGCTTAAAAAGGGAAGGGCTTTGGATAAAATTACATTAAATGGGAAAAACGGAAATTTTTACAAACATGAGAGGACAGTATATACTCCTGGGAATGCAAAATGGCAGTTTGATAGGAGTAAGGCTAAATCTGGCGACTTAATTCTTAATTCTATACGTCTTATATCCCGAGATCTCTGCAAAAAAATTGTCTCGTTTAAAATGACTTTAGAGTCGGACGAGCCTCAACCGCGTCGGGCTGATGGGAATCAACTTGTTTTTCTTAGATCAGCAGATCTTTACATAAAGAATTTGTAAAAAAGGAAGGATTCTGGATACGTATTTTTATAACGGAGCCAGAGTTTTTATAAGATCAAGGGTTTTTTTTCAAAAAAAAGGGCGAAGTTGTCTCAATGGAGCTTATATCGGCGTTAATACGCAAACTGGGGATCTCTGCGTCTGCCCTTTGCAAATAATGAGATACGGCTCAGTATTCCCATGCAGCTGATTTTTTGTTAATCTCTAAAAAATAAATATTACAGGAAAAGACTTAATAGACATTGTACGAAAAGTCTTTTTTGCTTCGCTCGAAGACTTTTCGTACACTGTCTAAATAATCGTATAATAACAAAAAGATTATAAAAATGGGAGATTTACAATGTCAGAGAAAAAACATACAGAAGTAAACACTGAAAAAGAAAAAACATCTAATTTTATTGAATTACTACATCAAGATGTATCGTGGGATAGTATACACTCTGTTTTAAACTATGAGATTCCACCTGTTTTCTCTAAGAAAAGTGCAGATTTGGCAGATATTGCATTACGGGCAGGATGGATTTCAGAGGAAGATCTTGAAGAACTCAGATATAATAAGGATCTTGTAGGAGAAGCGGTAGGAAGGGTTCTTGTAGAAAAGGGGCTGATAACAAAAGCACAACTTGAAAAAGCAAAAAGCGTTAAAGAAAAAAGTGGACAACCACTTTGGAGAACCCTCGTTCATCTAGGGATAACACTCCCACAGGAAATAGGTGAAGTTCTTACAACACCTATAGAATTATCTTTTGCCACAATTCCTAAAAACAAATATTTCAAATATCTGTTGGATAATAAAATCGTCTCTGAAGAAAAATTAAATCAACTCCATAAAGAATCAAAAAATGATTATCCCGACTTTTCACGCTATCTGCTGGAAACAGAAACAATTACTAGCGAAGAACACGCAAAAGCTCTCTCAGCAGAACATAATATCCCTTTTGACCCACTGGAAAATGATGAGATTCCTCTTGATGTTATTGAAAAATTACCATCTTTTTTTATACGCAAACACAATGCACTTCCATACAAGATTGAAGAAAATCAACTGTTTGTTGCATTTGCAGATACAACCCAAATAAGAGCATTGGAAAAACTGGGATTAATGCTGGATATAAATATTTCTTCTGTTATTTCTCCGGAAGAACGCTTAACCAAACTAATGGACAACTATATTCCCGAAGAAAACATAGGTCTTGCAGTAGGAAGTGGAGAAATTGTAAGCAGTAGTGATATGGAAAGTGTAACAATGCCGACGATAGAGATGGTCTCTGCAATCATACGGGGATTGATAAACTCCAGAGGAACTGATATTCATATAGACTCTCAAAAGAATTCATCACGTGTTCGCTATAGAGTTGATGGGATTCTTCACGATGTAATGACATTGGAAAGCGATATTAAACGAAAAGTTGTATCAAGGATAAAAACCCTTTCAGGAATGGATATTGCACAGCAATTACTCCCGCAGGATGGACATTTATCAATAGAAGTTGGTGGAGAAGAGAACAATTTCAGAGTATCATCGCTACCAACATCAAAAGGAGAAAAACTTGTTTTGCGTTTAGTTGGTTCTGAGATGGCATTTGCTGCATTTGAGCGTTTAGGAATGAGTGTTGAACAACGAAAACTCATGGATAAGATGCTAAATATTTCAAATGGCTTAGTTCTCACATCAGGTCCCGTTGGAAATGGGAAGACAACAACTCTTTACTCAAGTCTTAACTGCATTGATTTCTTTTCACATAACATAATGACTATCGAAGATCCGGTTGAATACGATGTTCCCGGTGCAAACCAGATTCAAGTAAATACACGCAGTGGACTCTCCTTTGCAACAGGTCTCAGGTCAATTCTCAGACAGGATCCTGATGTAATAATGATTGGAGAAATAAGAGACGAAGAAACTGCTACAATAGCTGTAAGAGCTGCAATGACCGGTGAACTGGTACTTTCTACACTTCACGCCAATAATGCACCAACTGCAATAACATCTCTAATTCAACTTGGAGTTAAACCATATTTGATTGCAAATGCAATTGCAGGAGTTATCTTTCAAAGACTTGCAAGAAAAATATGCACGCATTGCAAATATTCCTACAAAGCAGATGAAGCTGACATCAAAGAACTGGGTATAGAAAAAAAAGGAGAAATTCTTTTTTACAAAGGAAAGGGGTGTGTCAAATGTTTACACACAGGATACTTGGGAAGGACAGGTCTCTTTGAAATTTTTATTGCCGATGCAAGTTTTCGTGAAGTACTTGTTTCTGAACCAACAAAATCAGAACTTATAGAAGCATCGGAAAAAGCCGGTATGCTCTCTCTTAGAGATCATGCAATAGAAAAACTGCTTAACGGAGAAACCACAAAAGAAGAAATTATGAGGATTATTTGATTTGAAGAGTTCCTAAGTACTTTTTTTCCGAGGGTAAAAAGATAAGCAGTTTTCCCGGAATTTGGGACTGGGAACTGGGGGTAGTAATTTAACCTCGAATAAGACAGGAAAATACAATTTTATATAAGATAAATATAACATATATGTTCTTAGAAATGATGTGGTATTAAGATTATTTTTCATCATTAATTACTTCATACTCTGCATCATAGCATTCTCCTGATAATCCTGATACACTTGAATCTTCATTCATATTTTGGTCCGAACTATAAACTCCCTTATTTTTCTTGGCTTTATTTATATTTATTTTGACATTCGCAACACGTTTCCCAAATAGCATTTTTCCTATTACGACAGCAGAAAGAAAAAAAAGAGCAAATAATAAAATTACAACAAAAACGCCTCCAAATACAAATGTGAGTACAATAGATGTCAGGATTCCTGCCGTTACTTTTAAGATTGATTTTTCTTCAGACATTTTTCAAGATAACTTCATTTTAATTATTTTAGAAAATCAGGTTAAGAACAACAGCGAATGCAAAATTGATTATGGAAAAGATGATGCCAAGAAGGATAAAGCCTATTGCATTGCCGATATAGCCCGCCATAATAGATGTATAGACAGAAAAATCTGCTCCTATAATCGAAAAGATTATGTTGAATACAAGAAACATTAAAAAAAGTGTTATAAAACCTTTTGTTGCTGATTTTAGATCTGCTGTACTTGGGGCCATATGTGTTGTTACACAGAGACTTAAATACAAAAATAGCCAAAACTGCCAGATTCCAAGATTATTCTTTTGAAAAATTGTTGTAAAGACCGACATAAAACTTTCAAAAAGCAGTTTAAACATATCTGTTAACGAAATTGTTGCAGTAATTCCACTGTCCGCAAGTACAGACAAAAGTTGTTTTGAATCCGGCAAAAGCAGGAAAGCCAGCAAATAAAGAGTGGCACAACCGGTCACAAGAGGTCCCAGTCCGATAAACAAATTGCCTATCTGTTGATATAAATTTCTCTTATTGTAGGAATGCTCCACATATCCTAAAGTGCCTGTTATTTGATCCGGTTTGAAAAATTTAACCGTATGGATTTTGTGCGTAAATATCCAGCAGAAGATAACATGCCCTGATTCGTGAATGGGGGTTCCCAACCAGCCGGTAAATAATATTCCATTCCATCCTATGGCATCTACTATTCGGGCAGTTGTCATTTTTTCCAGTTTATAGAGGATAAAACCAAATACAAGAACGGCTCCAAGCACAGAGATTATCTGATATGCAGTCATGGATAACATTTTGACAATAAACTCAAAGATTGAGTTCATTGACAGAGCAAATGGCAAATAAAACATCATTACATTTTCTCCAATTTATAGGGGGTTGTTTGATAAACGTAATAGTTCAGCCAATTACTGAATAGCAGATTTGCATGTGCGCGCCAGGTCGTAATTGGGGTTTGAGTTGGATCATCATTCGGAAAATAGTTGGATGGTACTTTTATTTTTTTATTTTTTCCTGCGTCTCGGCAATATTCCTGATTGAGAGTTTCAGGATCATATTCGGAATGATTAAAGACAAAAAGCTGTCTTGTATTTTTGTTACTGACAATATAAAGACCTGATTCTTCTGATTCAGAAAGAATTTCAAGGTTTTTTATTTTTTCTACGTCTTGTCTGCGTACTTCAGTAT
>JAYEIY010000286.1:0-5785 GCA_034660375.1 Verrucomicrobiota bacterium | reverse complement strand
CAAACAACTTTCCGATGAAAGACTGTTTGCTATCGGAGAACTCTTAAATCATAGAGTTCAATTTTTAAAAATTTAACTGTCGATTAAATAAGTTGTTTTTTTTACGAAAATAACTTGACTTAGTGCATAAGTATAAATATGATTTTTTCCCAAAAAATAAGAGATTTTAAATTTGCGATTTACGAGATTTTAGAGATATCGCGTCCGGAATACAAATATGCACAGTGGAGCAAAATCTTTGATATAAGCTTATTTGTTTTGATTATACTCAATGTTTTTGCAGTAATGATGTCAACTATCAAGGGTATAGAACTTAAACATCGAGCATTCTTACATGCCTTTGAAGTGTTTTCTGTAATTATTTTTTCTATTGAGTATGTTCTTCGTTTATGGACTTGCGATTTAGACAAAAAATATCCAGAGGGCTTTGGCAAATTGTTGTCCATATTAAAAAACAAGTTGTTTTTTATATTCAGTATTTGGGCATTAATTGATCTTTTTGCTGTACTTCCTTTTTATTTGCCTCTTTTATTTACAATTGACCTTAGATTTGTCCGTATATTCAGATTATTTCGAATACTCCGAATCTTGAAGGCAGGAAGATTTGCAAAATCCATTATAGTAATAGGCAAAGTAATCAGAGATACTAAAGAACAACTCTTGGCAACGCTTGGACTAATATTAATTATTATTATTGTCAGTTCCAGTTTGATATATTATGCAGAATGTAAAGAACAACCTGAGGCATTCAGCAGTATCCCCGCGTCTCTGTGGTGGGGAGTTGCAACTTTAACAACAGTCGGATATGGAGATATTTATCCCGTTACCGCATTGGGCAAATTTTGTGCAGCTCTTATTGCTATTTCAGGGGTTGGAGTTGTCGCTCTTCCGTCTGGCATTCTTGCATCAGGGCTTGTTGAACAATTTGAAAAAGAAAAAAAAGGAGAGGATATGGACAATAATCTAACAAATCATATTGTTATATGTGGATGGAATATTCTTGCAAATGAGATTATAACAAATCTTCTATCCGAAGATATAAGAAAGACAGGTATAGAAAAAATTGTAGTTTTAGTCGATTTGGAAGAAAAGCCTGAAGATCTTAAAAAATTTGAAGAAAACATCTCTTTCTTAAGAGGCGATCCTACAAAAAAAGAAAATCTGTTAAAGGCAAATATCCGAGAATGTCATACAGCATTAGTTCCTTCAGATTTACAAGCGAGTAATCCAGATGCAGAATCTTTGCTTGTTGCATTAACTATCCAGGCCCTTGATGCAAATATCTATGTCTGTGCTCAAGTTCAGGATTCTGCAAACAAAATACACTTTCAGAACATAAAAGTAGAGGAAATTATATGTATTGAGGATTTAGGTGCTGGAATCTCTGTAGGTTCTGCTGTAAATCATGGACTTTCTGCCTTCGTGGATGAATTGCTGAGTTTTAATGAAGGATGTGAATTTTATAGGATAGACATCCCCAATGACTTAATAAATAAATCTTTTCTAGAGGCATCCAAAAGCTTCCTGAATAAAAATATAATTCTGGTTGGCATAAGACGACATAACAAAAAAAATGAGCCGAAATTATATATAAATCCCCAAAAGAATTTTCTTCTTGAAAAAGATGATAATTTATTTGTCATTGCCGAAAGTAAACCGGTTTGATTATTAAAGAACTTTTGACATGATTACAGGATTTGCAGAATCTATAGGATGTTTTTTTAATGATTCTGCCATAAATGATTCTGCCTACTTGTTCTTTGTCCTTAATAATTCTGCCACTAAATAATTCTGCTTTGGCAAAAAAAAACTCCCGGAAAACGGGAGTTTTTATTAGTCAAGATTATTTGCAGTGTATTATTTACGCACACGCAGTTTAAGCTCTTTTACTACTTTGTCATGTTTCTCTGAATCATTATTAAGAAGATATTTCAGAAGTTTACGCCTGCGTCCAACAAGATCAATGAGACCTTTGCGGGAATGGTTGTCTTTCTTAAATTTTTTCAGATGCTCTGTTATTTCTGTTATACGTTCAGTAAGAATTGCTATCTGTACTTCAGAGGAGCCACAGTCGTTCTCGTCTCTTCCAAATTTTTTGATGATTGCTGACTTTGTTGCTTTATCCATGAATTTTCCTGTTTTATTTTTTTATTCGGAATTATTTTTTGCGATGCGAAGGCAAAAAGTCCGTTAATCTACCGAGTTGTTTAAAAAAAACAATATTTCTTTCAAAAAAAAATATAAAAATATTCTGTTAGTATTGAATTAATCCTATCAGAGAATACACTTAAATAGTCTGAGGAACTCAATCTTAAAGCCGTTTTTTTATTTAACATAAACAAAAAATATATAAAAATGAAAAAAATTACAGAAAATTATCCAGAAGTAAAACTTGGAATGGTAGGCGTAAGCAGAGATTGTTTTCCTGCAGAACTGACAAAAAGTAGACTGGCAAAAGTTGCGGAGTGCGCAAAAAAAGATAATTTAGAAATAACAGTACTAAAAACAATTGTTGAAAATGAAAATGATGCCGCTATGGCTGCAATTGAACTTCAGGCACAGGGAGTGAATACCCTTGTCATATATCTGGGTAACTTCGGACCGGAAGGACCAACTACAATATTGGCAAAGAATTTTAACGGTCCGATAATGATATGTGCTGCCTCAGAAGATGGTGCAGATAGATTGATGGATGATGGTAGAGGCGATGCATATTGCGGGATGCTCAACTGTTCCTATAATTTGGGATTGAGAAATATAACTGCACATATTCCTGAAATGCCAGTCGGTCTCCCAAATGAAATAATTAATATGATAAATGAATTTGTCCCTGTGGCAAGAATCTATTTGGGAATAAAAGGATTGAAAGTCTTTTCTTTTGGACCTAGACCACATGACTTTTATGCTTGTAATGCACCAATAAAACCACTTTATGATTTGGGTATAGAAGTAATGGAAAATAGTGAATTGGATATGTTACAGATCTATAATGAAGCAGAGGGGGCTTCGGAAATAAAAGATATTGTTGCTGACATGCAGCATGAACTTGGAAGTGGTAATACTTACCCCGATTTACTTCCTAAATTAGCTCAATTTGAGTATGCGCTCACAAAATTTAAAAATGAAAATCTTGGACAAAGCAAATTTGCGGTTTTCGCAAATAAGTGTTGGCCGGCATTTGAATGGGCATTTGGTTTTGTTCCATGTTATATAAATAGTCGTTTGGCGTCAAGAGGTATTCCCGTAGCATGTGAAGTAGATCTTTATGGTGCAGTCTCGGAATATATGTGTACTCTAGCTACGAAATTGCCTGCAACGATTCTTGATATTAACAATACAGCTCCCGCAGATCTTATGACTGGTGCAGATTTGAAGGGTGTTGATCTTAAAGACCTCTTTATGGGATTTCATTGTGGAAATACACCTAAAGAGTGTCTTTGTTCAGGATGTTCAATGAAGTATCAACTTATTATGCACAGATTGATGGAAGGAGACAAAGAACCAGATATCACAAGAGGTACTCTTGAAGGAACTCTGCGCCCGGGACTGATAACCCTTTTTAGACTCCAGTCAACCGCAGACGCAAAATTGACAAGTTACCTAGCAGAAGGAAACGTAATTGATGTAGATCCGAAAAGTTTCGGCGCAATCGGAGTAATCGGAGTAAAAGAATTTGGCAGATTTTACAGGCACGTTCTTATTGAAAAACGCTTTCCACATCACACTGCTATGGCTTTCGATAAAGCTGGAAAAACACTTTTTGCAGCTGCAAAATTGCTGGGAATTCCTGAGATCTCAACACCTCGATCTGCCGGCAATAAATATCCAACAGAAAATCCGTTTTCATAATATAGTAGAAGTATTGCTTGATTGTCAGATATAATTTATTATTAAAATATACCTTTATGCAAGGAAATAAGAAAAAATTTAAAATGTCGCCCAAGAGATTTCATCCAAAAGGTCTTTCAATTTTGTATGAAGATTATGATATTATTGTGGTGGATAAAGCCAGTGGTCTTTTAACTATTGCTACTGATAGAGTTAAAGAAAAAACTGCTTATTTTTTATTGACCGATTATGTTCGAAAAGGTAACTATAAATCAAGAAAACGGGTCTTTATTGTACATCGTCTGGATAAAGATACTTCCGGTTTGATTGTTTTTGCTAAAAATGAAAATGCAAAACGTTTTTTACAAGATGAATGGCATAATTTCGAAAAAAGATATTATGCCATTGTTCATGGGCACTTATCAAAAAAAGAAGATGTTATTACTTCATATCTTACAGAAAATAGTGTTCATAGAGTATATTCTGTTACAGATTCTGAAAAAGGAAGACTTTCAAAGACTCACTTCAAAGTTATTGAAGAACTTGCAAAATATAGTTTCTTGGAAATAACACTACTCACAGGTAGGAAAAATCAGATCCGAGCTCATCTCTCAGAAATAAATCACCCCGTAATTGGTGATAAAATCTATGGTAGAAATAACAAAGGAATAAAAAGGCTTGCCCTTCACTCCGCATTTTTAAGTATTGTTCATCCATATACAAAAAAACCAATTACTTTTGAATCAAAAGTTCCCGCCTATTTTAACAAGTTTAAATGAAAAATGTTTGAAATTTATTTAGCAATTAAATCTTTGTACAAAAAATATTGACATCCAGTCTTTTTTATAAAAATAGAGGAAAATAATGGATAAAAATTTAGAAAAGTTAATTCAAAAGCGTGTAGAATTACTGTACGCCAAGAGTCATTCATCTTCTATCATGGAACGTCTTAAAAGTCAGATTGCATTCTATAAAAATAAAATAGATGCCTTTAAACACAATAAAAGCCGTGCAATGACAGAAAAAGATGTGGTTTTAATTACTTATGCAGATCAAGTTTCAACTAAAAATGAAATGCCACTGAAAACTCTTGGTTCTTTCCTCAAAAAGTATTGCATAAATTCAATTAATTCAGTTCATATACTTCCCTTTTTTCCATATTCTTCAGATGATGGATTTTCGGTTGTTGACTACAAAAAAGTAAATCCAGATGTTGGGGACTGGAGTGATATTGAGGAATTGCGGAAAGATTTTCATTTAATGTTTGATGCTGTAATTAATCATATTTCAGCAAAAAGTGATTGGTTTAAAGAATTTCTTGCTGGAAATCCTAAGTATAAAGATTTTTTTATTACTTGTGATCCTTCAGAAGATCTTTCCGAAGTCACGCGTCCGAGGAGTCTGCCTCTTCTTACGAAATTCGATACATCAGAAGGCGAAAAATGGGTTTGGACTACCTTCAGTGAAGATCAGGTCGATCTTAACTTTGATTCTCCGGAACTTGCTCTGGCTGTTATGGATATTCTTCTTTTTTATGCATCAAAGGGGGCTTCAATAATTCGATTTGATGCGATTGCTTATATCTGGAAAAAAGTGGGAACTAACTGCATACATCTTAAAGAAGTTCACGAATTTGTAAAACTTATGAAAAATGTCTTTGATGCTGTCGCGCCCCATGTAACTATTATAACAGAAACAAATGTTCCACATAAAGAAAATATCTCATATTTTGGGGAAAATGGCGATGAGGCACAGATGATTTATCAGTTTACTCTGCCTCCTTTAACTGCACATGCAATACTTAGACAGGACTCTGTCGCAATTCGGGAATGGGCACGGACTCTTGAACACCCCGGATACGGGAATACATATTTTAATTTTACTGCATCACATGATGGGGTCGGGCTTAGGCCGGCAAGTGGGATTATTAGTGATGATGAAATTGATTTTCTAGCTC
>JAYEIY010000285.1:0-5795 GCA_034660375.1 Verrucomicrobiota bacterium | reverse complement strand
GATCCGGAACCTAGACCAAGAGCTGCTATGCAAATACATTCCGTTCTAAAACCATTAAAAGCTGATATTGGTTTCGTCTTTAATTCTGATATGAGCCGAACTTCTGTGGTTACAAGTTCAGGCGAAACATTGTCTGAAGAATATACCTTCCCGCTTGTCTTAGAGCAGATTTTACAAAACTCAAAGAAAAAACTTAAAATTGTGACCAATTGGTGTACTACCAAGAGTTTAGATGATATAGCTAAAAAATACGGGGCTGAAGTCTATAAAACAATTGTCGGCGAATCTCCAATTATTGATAAACTTCAGCAAGTTTCTGCTGATATAGCAGGAGACGGCAGTGGCAGTGTAGCTTTTGCAAATCATATTTTAGGATATGATAATTTGATGCTTATGGGAATTATATTGGAAGCAATGGCAAAACGGGAGTGCACGTCGGCTGAACTTGCGGCAATGATTCCGCGTTATCATATAATAAAAAAAGCAATCAAATGTCCCTCATCGCGTGGATATAATGAAATAAAAAACTTGAAAAATGTATTCACAGATGCACAGGTATTTGAGGAGGATGGTTTTTTGTTTAAGTGGAACGATGGCTGGTTGCATTTACGCCATTCAATGACAGAACCTATTATTAGAATGATTGTTGAGTTCAAATCTAAAGAAAAAGCAGAAGATATCGCAATTCAGGTGAGTGGTTTATTGGATCGTTCTATTATAAAATAAGGGTTAGAGATGAGAGTACATAATTTAAAAGTCAGTGTCAGTGGAGTAAGAGGAGTTGTTGGAGATACCTTAACTCCTCTTTTAATTACAAATTTTGCGGCTGCTTTTGGAGAGTACGTTGGAAAAGGAAGAATTATTGTTGGCAGAGATACACGATTGACCGGAAAAATGTATGAAGATGCAGTTGTTGCTGGATTATTATCTGTTGGTTGTCAACCCGTTTTGATTGGGATTGTTCCAACCCCGACAGTCCAAATCTTAGTCGAAGAATACAAGGCAAAAGGAGGCATTGCAATTACTGCAAGCCATAATCCGGAGCAATGGAATGCATTAAAATTAATTGGAGAGTCAGGAATATTTTTAAATGTAAGAGAAGCATCCGAATTGTTGAATATTTATAATCAACCAGATAGACTTTTCGTTCAAGAACCTGAAATTAGAAAAATTCGTGAAGTTGAAAATGCGTTTGATGTTCAAAAGAAAAAGATTTTTAGCAAAATCAATGTTGAAGCAATTCGGAAGGCAAAACTAAAGGTTGCTGTTGATTGCTGCAACGGAGCAGGTGCACCTTACACAAAAGATTTTCTTGAATATCTTGGCTGTGAAGTATATCCTATCTTTGAAGAAATTGATGGTTGTTTTAGACGAAAACCTGAACCTATCCCCGAGAATTTGACAGAATTAAGTAAAACTGTAAAGGAGAATAAATGTGCAATAGGCTTTGCTCAAGATCCCGATGCAGATCGAATTGTCATTATGGATTCCTCTGGAAAAGCGATAGGAGAACAATTATCTGTCGTTTTGGCAACGGAACATATTTTATCTAAAACTCCGGGATCAGTTGTTGTGAATATTCAAACGACGAAAGCCATTGATGCTGTTGTCCAGAAATACAACTCTTCATTATATCATACCCCTGTCGGTGAAATTAATGTCACAATGAAAATGTTGGAATGTGCCGCAGTTATCGGAGGTGAGGGAGGAAGTGGCGGAGTAATCTGGCCAGCTTTACATCCATGTAGAGATAGTTTCTCCGGAATGGCGTTGATTTTGGAAATGATGGCAACTCGACATGAATCTTTAGAAAAAATCCTGCATACAATTCCACAATATTACAGCGCTACTAAAAAGATTCCTTGTTCTGCAGGAAACGCAGTAGCAATCATTCGTAAGTTAAGTGCAAAATATGCAGATGCTAATCCAAACTTAATTGATGGATTAAGACTGGATTGGAAAGATTCCTGGATGCTTTTGCGCTCATCAAATACAGAGCCAATGATTAGAATCTTTGCCGAAGGTTTAACTCAGAAAAAAGCCGATGACTTAGTAAAACAATTTGCAGATGAAGTCCATCAAATCTAGCAACTGTTTAATCTCCTTGCCTAAAGCAATAAGTGCTTTGTCAATTTTTTTTTGTCGCCGTTTATCGTGAATTTACTGATTGGAATACCTTTCAAAACTGGTATCAAAGTCATCTTAATTAAATATTGCTTAATGAATAAATTCTTCCATAGAGAGATCTTTTGGTCAAAGACTGTTGCCGTAGGAGACCAGGAATGGTTAGGAAAAATTACAGAAGAATTACAGATGAAACGAGTTGAAACGATGATAATTCCAGAAAATGAGGCTTTTTCGTTTAAATCATTTTTCCTTAGCGCAAAAAATAAAATTAAAGATATCTAACTATAATATTTACAGCAGATTATGTATAAAAATAACTCTTTTATAGTAACCCCGACCTCAAAAATATTTCAGTTCATTTGAGATAAATGTATCTCCGCATACCTTCCGTAGATCCTGTATAACCGAAATGATTCGAGCAAATGCCAATCTTTATCATGTAAAAGAGCTTCTCTGACATGAAAGTCTTTCGAGAGTCAAGCATTATGCAAAACTCACAATTACCGATCTTAAACGTACCCATGCAAAATGCCATCTCAGTGAAAAATAAACCCTACTTTGCATATTCTCATGCAAAAAAAGGTACTTTGCATATCCTCATGCAAAAAAAAAGTACTTTGCATATCCTCATGCAAAAAAAGGTACTTTTTTTATCTTTAATTTGCTAAAAAAAGGAAAAGTAGTTACTCGGTAATTCAAATTCCTTGCTCAAAACAAAACATACTCGCAACTCAGATTCCCTATCGTGGATAAAAAAGGGAATCTGAGTTGCTCGAGAACTTGGAGTTCTGCTCCACACAAAGCGACACATTTTGTAATTACGATTATTTTGATGAGCGAAGCGAATTTTGGGAGTACAGAGCGAGCCCTCGAGCGACCTTGCAAAGCAAGGGCTGTGGCTCCCGACAGGGAGTAGGGCTTTGCCCCGCTTTTACTTGTAGCAAAAGATATAGCCAAATTCAAAATTTTAGGTATTTAGAAAACGTTACATAAAAAGTAAAAGCGTCGCAGAGCGACGCACTCCAAAGTGCTTCGCACACAGAGCGACACATTTTACAATTACGATTATTTTCGATGAGCGAAGCGAATTTTTGGAGTGCGGGAACTCTCTCCCGCTTTGGATTGGGGAAACTTAAGTATTCAAACATTTCAAGCATATTCACTATAGAACGCGGTTTAACAAAATTTTTTTGGTTGAATTGTCAGACATAAATGTCTGAGCTACTTGGATAAGTATAAAATAAGTTCTAAAAGTAGACTGAATGCTTTTTTTTTAAGCAATTTTATCAGCTCAAAAACAATTCATCAAGAGAAAAACCATTTTCGCCTAGACAAAAGAACAAATCGAGATTACATTTTCCCTGCACTTGAGACTTCTTTTTTTTTTATAAAATTTTGTCTTTTATAGAAAAGAATCTCAAATGGACTATTATTTAAGAATATTTTAGAGAACAAGATTTGCTACATTATTAAGAATTATTTTAAGTATTATTTATTCAAAAAAATAACTGCAAACAGAAACAGACAGTGTACGAAAAGTTTTCGAGCAAAGCAAAAAAGACTTTTCGTGCAATGTCTAATTAGAGGATTTAATTATGGCAAATGATATACTTGAGTTTGAAAAACCAATACATGAATTACAACAGAAAATTGTAGCATTACAACAACTCAACGAAGAAAATGATATGGATATGTCAGAGGAAATCGCACAGCTGACAAAAAAATTGGAAGCAAAAAAGAAGAATGTAATAAAAAACCTTACTTCTTGGCAGAAAATCCAATTAGCAAGACATCCACAAAGACCATATTTCGGTGATTATGTAGATCTTATCTTTACTGACTTTCTTGAATTGCATGGAGATAGAAGATATGCTGATGATGGTGCTATGCGTGGAGGTTTTGCCAAGATTGATGGTCATAAAATTATGCTCATAGGCACTCAGAAAGGTCGAAATCTTGAAGAAAATAAAGCTTGTAACTTTGGGAGTCCGTATCCGGAAGGTTATCGTAAAGCTTTAAGACTTATGCAGCTTGCTGAAAGAGCACATGTTCCTATCGTTACGTTGATAGATACTCCGGGCGCATATCCCGGAATAGAGTCGGAAGAACGTCATATTGGAGAGGCAATAGCAGTGAATTTGCGTGATATGTCAATGATAAAACAGCCTATTCTTGCAATTGTTACAGGGGAAGGCGGTAGCGGAGGGGCGCTGGGTATAGGTATAGGCAATAAAGTCCTTATTATGGAAAATGCATACTATTCAGTAATTACCCCCGAGGGATGTGCGGCAATTCTTTGGAGGGATGGTTCTAAAGCTCCGGATGCTGCTGAAGCTCTAAAATTAACCAGTTCCGAATTGAAGAAAAATGACCTTGTTGATGAAATTATCAAGGAACCTGTTGGCGGTGCACATAGAGATCCTGAAGGAGCAGCAGAATTTGTTAAAAAAGCCATTATTAGAAATCTGAAAGAATTACAAAAACTTTCTGCTGAAGAACTTATTACGCAGCGTTATGATAGATTTAGAAAATTCGGTGATTTTAATGAATAAGGTATTTAGTTATTTCCGATGGCAAAAAAATACAATTTCGACAGAATAACAGGATTTTCAGGATTGACAGGATAGTTTTTGTCGAGTTTTCCAAACGTCCTAGAAAAAACTGAATTCATAAAATAACATAAATATTATGGTTAATGGATTAAAATCCTAAAATCCTTAAATCTTTAAATTCTAAAATCATAAAATATTTCCTCATGCCTACAATAAGACCAGCTCGAATTGAAGATGCTCCAGCTATTTTTTCTTTACTTTCTCCTCTAGCGAAAGACGGGATTGTTTTATCTCGTACTGTGGAGGATATTATTTGTTATATCGACAATTTTTTTATTGCTTATTGGGATGGCAGTATTGTAGGTTGTGTTGCATTGCGTGATTTTGGGAATGGTTTGGAGGAAATTCGTTCTCTTGTTGTTGATGATAAATATAGAGGGGATGGGTTTGGGAGTAAATTAGTCAGAGAGACCTGCAAGCTTGCAAAAAAACGTAATACAAAAAGACTTTTTGCTCTGACTCTTGAAGAAAATTTTTTTATTAAAAATGGTTTTCATGTTGTTGATAAAAGTATTTTCCCTCAAAAGATATGGAGTGATTGCATAAAATGTCCTAAAAAAGATTGTTGTGATGAAATTGCAGTTACAAGAGAACTTTAAATAGAGGGTTCACGAAAAGCTTTTTTAGCCACACTTTGCTTATAATGAGGCTGATTTTAGATCAGCAATGACCAACGGGAATGGCAAATGCACGAATTTTAGTACGGATGATTAATTCTTTGAGAGTCTTTTTCCTTTAATTTTCATAAAAAAAGAAAAGAGGGAAAAAGCTAATCAAAACATCATAAATAATTGTTTGACATTTCTATAAAAAAGCCCTTATTCGTGCATTCGTGGCAACCCAAACCCCTTTTCGTTCAAGGCCCTAAATAGACATAAAACTAAAGCCTTTTTAGCTTAGCTCAAAGGCTTTTCGAACACTGTCTAAAAAAGGAAATAGAAAAAACAATGTCACAGTTCAGTTTACTATTATTTTTATTTTATATCTTTCTGCCATTCTTTCATCAGATGCATATTGCGACTGAATCTCCGGCTGGAAAATGTTTGGAGATTAGCG
>JAYEIY010000284.1:0-5834 GCA_034660375.1 Verrucomicrobiota bacterium | reverse complement strand
ATATGTGGCGTGAGAAATTCACACCAGTAGAAATTATAGCATCTTGATATAATTTTCAAGTAAAAAACTCTTTACTGTTAAAAAAAAAGAAAAATTAAGGATATTAGTATGCAAAAGAAGTATGATGTAGTTGTAATAGGCAGTGGTCTCGGAGGATTAACAGTTGCTAACTGTCTTGGACGAAATGGACATTCGGTACTTTTAGCTGAGCAACATAATCAGTTTGGTGGTTTGGCAACCTATTTTTACAGGAAAAAACATCTTTTTGATGTTTCTTTGCATGGTTTTCCTGTTGGAATGAAAAAGTCTTTGAGGAAATATTGGAGCCAAGAAATTGCAAATCATATTGTTCAGTTGAAGGGTATTCGTTTTGATAATCCTCAGTTTTCACTTAAAACTGTATTTGATTCTGATGATTTTAAGAAGATATTATGTGAGAAGTTTGAAGTAAGCCGTGAGACGGCGGATGAGTTCTATGCATATTTGGGTGCCATGAATTATTATGATCGTAATGATATGACCAACAGAGATCTCTTTGAAAAGTTTTATCCAAGACGCAATGATATCTGGCGTCTTTTGATGGAGCCGATGACTTATGCAAATGGTTCGACTCTTGATGAACCTGCGATTACTTATGGCATTGTCTTTTCTAATTTTATGAGTAAAGGTGTTTTTACTTTTGAGGGAGGAACTGATTTGATGTTAAAAATGATGCTCGAAAAATTAGAGGAAAATGGGGTCGACTGCCAAAAATGTCTGAAGGCTGAAAAAATAAATATAGCAGATGGTCGTATCTCGGGGGTAGTTCTTAATGGAAAAGAAGTAAAATGTAAAGCGGTTGTCTCCAATGGGAATCTCCTGACAACTGTCAAAGATTATATTGGAATAGAAAATTTCTCTACAGAGTTTGTTTCAAAAATAAAAGATGTTAAGTTAAATACCAGTAGTAGTCAGGTTTATATTGGGCTGACACCAGGAGAAAAGATAGACTATATCGGAGATTTGCTTTTTACGTCAACGTGTCCGGAATATTCTCCTGAAGCTATTTTGGATAAAAATATTACGAGTAGAACTTTTTCTGTTTATTATCCTTCTACGCGTCCTGATAGTCCGAAAGATTATACAATTGTAGCCTCGATGAACTCCAAGTATGAGGATTGGGAAGGTTTGTCAGACGAAGACTATAAACAAAAGAAAAAAGATATGATAGAAGAAACCCTTGATGCCCTTGAAAAATATCTCCCAGAAATAAGAGGCAAAATAGATTATCTTGGTGCGGCTACACCAAAAACATTTAAGCGATATACTCTTCATGAAGGAGGTGCATCTTTCGGAACAAAATTTGAGGGACTTGAAGTAAGCCAGGGGCTTTCAGAAGAAATTCCAGGAGCTTTTCATACGGGGTCTGTCGGAATTATTATGTCTGGCTGGCTGGGAGCAGCAAATTACGGAGCAATTACTGCTCATTTTGTTGATAAATATTTAAGTGTCGTTCGTTGATCGTTTTAACCCTAACCCCTAACCCCCTAAAAAATTAAATGAAGATTTTTAAAGATAAGATTGTTATTGTTTCCGGTGGAACCAGAGGAATTGGAAAAGGCATTGCAGAGGCATTTTTGAGAGAAGGTGCTGAAGTTCTTGTCACATACGTAGGAAATACGGAACGTGCGGAGGCTTTTTCTAAAGAAAATGAGGCATATTCTAAAAGACTGCATTTATTTTGTTTTGACATTTCAGACTACAAGCAAGTGGAAGAGTTTTTTGATGCTGTTTCTGACAAATTTGACAAAATAGATATTCTTGTAAATAATGCAGGGATTCGTGATGATGCGATTGTGGGTATGATGTCAGAGGAGTCCTGGAAGAAAGTTCTTGATATTAATCTGACTGGGAATTTCTATATGAGCAAATTTGCGGTTCAATTGATGTCGAGAAAGCGTTATGGGAGAATTATCAATATAACATCTGCTGGGTGGAGAGCTGGTTTTGGAGGACAGGCAAATTATTCTGCATCAAAGGCAGGGCAGGTTGGTTTTACACGTTCTCTTTCAAAAGAGGTTGCAAAGAGAAAAATAACAGTTAACTGTGTTTCTCCTGGCTTCATTGATACAGGTTTTATTGATGATCTTCCTGAAGATCTTCTTAAAGAATACAAGAAAAGTATTCCTCTCAAGAGATTTGGTTCCATTGAAGAGGTTGCTGACGGAGTTCTTTTTCTTGCATCAGATAAGGCATCTTATATAACCGGAACTGTCTTGGAGATTACCGGAGGAATTTGATTCTGAAAAAATATATAAAACTATCTATAAAGACTTTTATCTGGATCTTGCTGGCTTTAATTCTTGTTGTGTTTTCCGGGATTGTCTATGTAGAAATTTATGGATTACCGAGATTTTGCATAGATACTCTGGAGGATTATTTTTCCACAAAAGGCTTATTTATAGAGGCAGAAGAAATAAAGGTAGGTTTATTTAGAGGAGTAACTATTGATAAAATTACTTTTTTTGATTCAGTAGAATTAAATGAACCTATTTTTTGGGCAGATCGCCTGGAACTCAACCCATCATTTTCTCACTGTTTATCAGGTAATCTTGGAGTAAAATCTTTTGCCTTAAAGAATGGTAAAATAATTCTGAAGTTGCAGAAAGACTCGCGCAAGATTCTAAAAGTTATGGATATTCAACTCAGAGCAAAAAAAGAACACGACAATTACAATATTCATAATCTATCTTTCAAGATTGATAATATTCATTTTCAAGTCAATCTTCTTCTCACAAATGCAGTGCATTATTTTATGTTGCAACACACATTAAGTAAAGCTAAAAAAACTAAAAAAAATATCCAAATAGAATTGAGCCTCAGGAAAGTTCTGGATTTTTTGCCTGCAAAGACTATTAAAAATATTAGCTCATATATTGATTTCTATAAAAATCTGGATTTTTCCAAAGATGCTGAAATTAAAATAAAAGCAGAGATGAAATGTTTTTTCCCAAAATCCCTTACAGCTTCTGCTTCATTTTCTTTTCCTGAACTTCTTTGTGATGGACTGCCTGTAAATAATCTATCCGGAAAAATGTCTCTTGAAAAAAATAAAATTGATATAAATGAACTTAATTGTGCTATTGATCATGAGGAATTTATAAATTGTGATATTCACTATAATCTCTTAGAAAATTCTTTAACAGTTGACTGCAAAGGAAAAATCTATCCAAAAAAAATCCTAAAAACCTTTAAAATTCCTATAAAAAAGAGTTTTGTTGATAATTTTGACTTTATGGGGGCTGCCCCAATTATTGAATTACATTTGAATTCATCAGTAATAGGCGAGAAAGATTGGATGGGGGAGGGACATATTGTAGCGGAAAAGACTTTCTATAACAATATCTTTTTTAATGATGCAGAAGGTGATTTTTCTTTTAAAAAAGGCGTCTATGAATTTTCCAATGTAAAAGCTCTTGTAAATAATGATATCCCGATAGAATTTTCGGCAATGATTCTTCCTAAATGTCATGATGTATTCATGGATGCAAAAATACTTGGAAATCCTGATTTTATTGCAGGATTTCTGAAGAATCCGTCTCATGCAAAACATTATCGTAAGATATGGACTATTTTTAAACCTACCAAAGGAAATCCTATAAAACTTAATGCGTCTATGCTTATTAAAAATTTTAATTTACCTCTCAAAGATCGAGAATTTGTTCTTGTTGGTCAAGCAGTAATGCCACGCGTTCGACTTAATAAAGTGCCGTTCGACTTTTTGTACTCTACTATTATTTTTAATTCCGCTGCCGGACAGGCAAAGGTGCACTACCTAAATACTCTTGCAGCAAATAAAACGGGGAATTTTAGGTGTAACGCAGTATCATTATTTTCAAAACAAGAAGGACATAATATATGTTTTTCTGGAAAAGGGAAAATAGATCCTTTTACTGTTCTTCCAGCTTTCGTAAAAAAAACTCTTCCGGGAAAAGATGAAAAAAAGATGTTTTCTCTTCAGAATATAGACTTATCAAATGGATCAGAATTATCTTGCGAAGGATTTGTAGACCTAGATAATCCATCTAAAACAAATTTTTCTGCTGTTTTTGAGACAAAGGGATCAAGTATATTGTCTTTGCTTTTTAGAAAAATCTCATGCAATGTAAGCTACAGAAGTAATCTGTATAGAATCAACGATTTTGCTGGCAAAATCTATGGGGGGCATGTTAATGGTGAGTTTGAGCAAATATCAGAAGAACTCACAAAAATTGATTTTTCTGCGTCAAAGATTATCCTTGCCAAACTTTCAGATTTTCTCAAGAGTGATAAATTAAAAGAAATGAAAGGAGAGCTTTCTCTTGAGCTGGATATCTTATCTGCAGAAAATGGCGAAATAAATGGAACCGGAACATTACATATTAAAAAAGCAGAATTTTGGAAAATTCCAATCTTTGATGGACTTTTTTCTATTCTAAGTAAGATTATTCCTCTAAAAAGTAGCAGTGAAATTACAAAACTTGATGCTGATTTGAATTTTAAGGGACATAAAGTAATGGTTACAAACCTAAGAACAGATGGTAGAGTCTTGGCTTTGACAGGGGGGGGGATCTATAATATGAAAACAAAAGAAATCGATTTTGTGCTTCAGACAAGACCTCTTAAAGAATTGTTATGGGGTACAATCCCAGCGCTCTTGACTCCATTAACAAACATGCTTGAAATTAACCTAAAAGGAACTCCTGATAATTTGAAATGGAAACAACTTGGTTCCCTAAGAAAACTCTGGCCATTTTCTAAGAAAGATGAGAAAAAAGAGAAAAAAAAAGAAGGGTTCTGGCCATTTGCGGAAGAATACAATGAAAAAGAGGGGAAAAATGACTAAAATAGCAATAATTGCAGGTACAGGTTTAACGGAGAGTTCTTTTTTTTCTGACTATAAACACAATACGGTAAAAACAGAGTGGGGAGATGCATCTGTTTATACAGGAGATATTATCTTTGTACAGAGACATGGAATATCAAAGACAGTCCCCCCGCATAAAATAAATTACAAAGCAAATATTGCTGCAGTTCGTAAACTTGGCGCAGATAAAATAATCTCCATCTGTTCAGTCGGAAGTCTTTCTAAAAAAATGCCTCCTGGTTCTTTGTTTTTTCCTGATGATTTCTTTTCTCCATTCTCTGTTCCTACCTATCACGATGATAAATGTGTACATGTTGTTCCCGAAATTTCATCGAAATTGAAAAGTGAACTGAGAAGTATTGCTGAATCCTTGAATGTAAAATTTTTTGAAAATGGGGTTTATGCCAGCATGTCAGGACCGCGTTTTGAGACTCCGTCTGAAATAAAATGGCTCTCCGGCTTTTGTGATGTAGTGGGAATGACCGCAGGAAATGAAATTCCCCTGGCAAATGAATTTTCTATCCCGTATGGTCTGGTTTGCATGGTCGATAATTATGCTAATGGCATAGGAAAAAAACTTACGTTTGAAGAGCTTAAGTATAATGTAAAAAACAATACATCTAAGATTGAAGAACTTTTGAAAAGAATCGTAAGAAAACTTTAATATCCCTCTCTTATAGCACGGAAATAGCATCTATGCTTTTTTAGCTGGAAATCAGAAGTCATCTTTTCTGGTCTTTTGTCTTTTAAAAAGTCATAAGTCCCTGCATGATCTACACTTTGATCAGAAATATCAGAACACCAATATCTATCTAGCTTTGTGTTAACAAATAAAGAGTCCAGCTGTTCTTTAGGCATGGAATTAAATACATATTTTTGTTCTTCCATCGTTGGTAAACGCCATGTTGCATATCCTCCAAAATTAAGTTCATTAACAACCACCTTGGCT